>JAHBSH010000036.1 GCA_019639215.1 Acidobacteriota bacterium | reverse complement strand
GATCACTGTCTGGTATTTGAACCTTCCGCCGCAGGCCGTGTAAAGACCGGACGTAAAGGCACGGGAATGTACACAATAAAGGCTCATGGTATTCCTGCACACGCGGGGCTGGAGCCGGAAAAAGGCGCAAGCGCAATATTGGAAATCTCACGGCAGATAGAGCGGCTTCATCTGCTTAATTCTCTGGAAAATGGAACTACCGTAAATGTATGTACGGCAAGCGGCGGCACGACGACGAATGTTATCCCGGAATATGCAGAATGCACGGTAGATGTCCGGTTTACCTCGATGGCAGAGGCAGAAAGAATAGATAAGGTCATTTCCTCGCTCTCATCTATTGACGAGCGTGTTTCACTGGAGATCACCGGCGGCATAAACCGTCCGCCGATGGAACGCACTAATGAGGTCGCCGCTCTTTATGAAAAGGCCCGTAAAGCCGCTGCTGAATTTGATTACGACTTGGGCGAAACACAGGTCGGCGGAGCTTCGGACGGAAATTTTGTTGCCGCTCTAGGCGTTCCGGTTCTCGACGGCCTCGGCATCGCTGGCGACGGCGCACATACGCTGCATGAGCATATTCTGGTGAGCGATATTGCGGGTCGAGCGGCGTTGATAACAACCCTGTTAAGTCGCTAGGCTGATGGGTTTCGACCGTCGTTTTGAATGCGGTCGTAGACCGCTGCTAAACGGGTTTTAGTTAGCAAGATGAAAGAATGGATCGCATTGAATATGACGCCAGGAGTTGGGCCAAGGGCGGCGACGAAGCTGCTTGAGCGGTTCGGGTCGGCTGATGCGGTCTTTCAGGCGAGGCGGGTCGAGCTTGAGAATCTGCGTATCAGGCCGGAGACGATAGAGAGCCTGATGAAGCGCGAGTTCGAGGCAAAGGCGGGCGAGGAACTTGAGCGTGTAAAGGAACTTGGCGGCGACATACTCGTGCTTGATGACGGCAGCTATCCGGCTTACTTGCGGGAGATCGCCGATCCGCCGATAACGCTATATGTGCGTGGCGAATGGCAGGCGTGTTTTGATCTTCCTTGCGTAGCGGTGATAGGTTCGCGGATGTGTTCCACATACGGAAAGAACGCGGCTGAGATGCTGGCGCGCGATCTTGCCTCACGCGGGATATGTGTCGTTTCAGGTTTGGCTCGCGGTATAGATACGGCGGCACATCGCGGAGCGATAAGCGGCGGCGGACGCACAGTAGCCGTTATCGGAACAGGGCTGGACAGCATCTATCCCAAAGAGAATGAAAAACTGGTCGATGAGATATTGGCGTCAGGCGGAGCCGTCGTCACCCAGTTTCCGCTCGGAACTCCGCCTTTAAAGGACAACTTTCCGTACCGGAACAGAATCATAAGCGGGCTAAGTTTAGGTGTGCTGATCGTTGAAGCGTCAGAGAGAAGCGGTTCGCTGATAACGGCTCGGCTTGCTGCCGAACAGGGCCGAGAGGTGATGGCCGTTCCGGGAAATATCACGTCCGGAAAATCTTTCGGGACCAATTATCTGATAAAGGCAGGGGCAAAGCTCGTTCAGCAATGGCAGGACGTTGTAGCCGAACTGCCCGAAGATGTTGTGACATCGCTTTTGCCGCCTAAGACAGATGAAGATGCGGATGAAAAGAACGGTCAGCCCGAGCTGGAACCGGCGGCAATGACCGCTAATGAAAGAAAGATCTGGGCAAATCTTACAGCGGATGAACCAACGCACATTGACATCCTTTTAGAAAAGACAGGCCTTTCTTTCGGCGACCTGAACGCGGCATTAGTAACTATGGACCTGGCCGATCTGATACGCGTATTGCCGGGAAAACATTACGCCAGACGTTTATAAGGAGATCATGTCAGATTTTGTTCAAATAACTCGGGCGGATAAACATCGTGACGTTGAATTTTACCGAATGGCGGAACGAATGTATGAAGAGATATGGAATAATCTTCTTCCACAGCAGGTTCTGAGCAACGGGCTGTCCAACCGAATAGAAACAAATGTTATTACTCCGCCTGATGCTCCTATCCCTGATTGTCTAACGTGCGGAGCATGTTGTCAGGGACTGATATGCGTCGGGGTCAGGCCTACGGACAATGTGGATCCGGAGCTTTATTGGGATGTAACGACCGAGGCCGCAGAGGGCGAAATAGTGGTCGATCGTTATTTACGGCGAAATGCTGAGACACTGGCTTGCATCGCTCTCGAAGGCACTATCGGCGAACACGTTGGCTGTACAGTTTACGAAACACGCCCAATAATGTGCCATCACTTTGATGCGGGAAGTGACCGCTGCCATTCGATCCGACGGGCATTTGGGATCGAACCTTTCTTAACGATGCAGGAAATGTTTGAGGCTAATGAAAAGCTCGATACACAACCCCAGCAAGATGATCCGTCAACTATTATAAGGAATGCTGAGATAAAGGAAGACGAAGAAGGCGGACGCCTTACTGTCACAGCTTTGATGAAGGATGGCACTTTGCGCCAGGTCCATTCATACGACCCTGAAGAAGAAGTCTGGATGCAGTTCGAGTTTGACGGACTTCGTTTAAGTGAATTAGACGAAAAGGTCAAATTAAAACAAGCTTCGCCGCAAAAGGGCGTGACACGGTTTTTATAATTTACCTCTGGTGTTATGTTTATTTCCCAAAGCTGAGTATCGTTCGGCCGGATTGACACCAGACGTTTGAGGTGCTAGAAGTCAGTATGTCAGAGCGTTTTTTGGCGCATCTGGCTATTTTTTTCAGATGAGTAAAAGTTTAGTAATCGTAGAATCACCGGCCAAGGCGAGGACCATCAATAAATATTTAAGCCGAAGATGTGCGACCAAAGCGTGAAAAGTCTCTCAGATCGCAAACATTCACCATATCTTTACTAAATTGCATATCGAATTATGTCGAAGAATCTGTTAATAGTTGAAAGCCCGGCAAAAGCGAAGACTATCGAGAAGATACTTGGAAAGGATTTTCAAGTGAATAGTTGCTATGGCCATATCCGCGACCTAGAAAAAGCCGGCATGGGCGTCGACATCGAAGATGGTTTTAAGCCTCGTTATGCTGTTCCTGACGAAAAGAAAAAAGTCGTCAATGAACTGAGATCGCTCGCAAAAAAATCCGATGAAATTTGGCTCGCAACTGACGAAGACCGTGAGGGTGAAGCAATAAGCTGGCATCTGTGTGAGGTGCTGGGTCTAGACCCCATGAGGACCAAACGGATAGTTTTTCATGAAATAACTAAACCTGCGATCAAAGCGGCGGTGGAAAATCCTCGCACGGTGAACATGAACCTCGTAATGGCACAGCAAGCGCGCCGGGTGCTGGATCGAATAGTCGGTTTTGAATTAAGTCCGGTACTCTGGCGTAAGATCAGTACGAGCAATAAAAATCTGAGCGCCGGCCGTGTACAGAGTGTTGCCGTCCGCCTTATTGCCGACCGCGAACGCGAGATCAACGCCTTTAAGCCCGAAAGTCATTTCAAGATCGAGGGCTTATTTTTTGCCGACGACATAACCGGAAAGCAGGTAACATTTAAAGCCGAAGGCAGGAAACAGGACAGTGCTGAAGACGCGGAAAAGTTTTTGAAAGGTTGTGTCGGTGCTGATTATAAGGTCACTGATGTTCGGGTAAAACCCGGCAAACGTTCGCCGGCTCCGCCATTCACCACATCTACGCTACAGCAGGAAGCATCAAGAAAGCTTGGCTATGGCGTGGCAAGAACGATGCAGATCGCGCAAAAGCTATACGAAAACGGCCATATTACCTATATGCGTACCGACAGCGTAAGCCTGAGTTCTACCGCCCAGGCGGAGATCGAACAGACAGTGAGCGGCCTTTACGGCGATAGATATCATCAGTTTCGCCAATTCAAAAACAAGAACGAATCAGCACAGGAAGCTCACGAAGCCATTCGTCCTACCTATACAAGCAATACCTCGATCCCGGAAGAAGAGTGGCAAAGATTATACGAACTGATCTGGAAGCGAACCATGGCCTCGCAAATGGCTGACGCTGAGTTAGAAAAAACAACCGTCAAGATAGAGATCTCGACAAATAGAGAAGAGCTGACAGCTTCGGGCGAGGTTTTGAAATTTGACGGATTTTTGAAGGTCTATCAGGAAGATAAAGACGAAGATGACGCAGAAGAATCATCCGAAGGGCTGTTGCCGCCGGTATCGGTCGGACAGACACTGCCACTGTCTGAACTCAGAGCAACGGAACGTTTCAGCCGTGCTCAGCCGCGATACACAGAAGCCTCGTTGGTCAAAAAATTAGAAGATCTCGGCATTGGGCGCCCGTCCACCTATGCACCGACAATTTCTACTATCCAGAAACGGGAATACGTCGAAAAAAGAGATAAAGACGGTACACAGAGAGCTTATAGGATATTGGTACTAAAGGACGACGTCATCAATCAGAAAGAAGCATCTGAGAACACCGGTGCAGAAAAGTCAAAAATGTTTCCGACCGATCTCGGGCTTGTAGTGACCGATTTTCTAAAGCAGTATTTTGACGACATTATGGATTACGGCTTTACGGCCAAGATCGAGAAAGAGTTCGACGATGTTGCCGATGGCAGATTAAAGTGGAACGAAATGCTCGATAAGTTTTACGGCCCTTTCAAAAAAGACGTCGATAATACGATCGAGAACGCAGAGCGTGTAAAAGGCGAACGGGTACTTGGTGTTGACCCGGAAAGCGGCAAACCGGTAGTTGCCCGCATGGCCCGTTACGGACCAATTATCCAGATCGGAAGCTCTGCGGAAGAGGAAAAACCGAGATTTGCAAAAATACCGACAGGACAAAGCATTGAAACAATAACCTTTGAAGAAGCATTGACGTTGTTTAAATTACAATCTTCGATGGGAAGTTATGACGGCAAAGAACTGTCCGTCAGCGTTGGAAGGTTCGGGCCGTACGTAAAATGGGGCGATGAATTTGTTTCGATTCCACGCGGTACCGATCTATCAACTGTTGACACAGAAAAAGCGATCGAATACATAAAAGCTAAACAGGAGGCTGAAGCCCCGGTCGGTGAATATGACGGTAAACCGATCACAAAAGGAACGGGACGTTTCGGGCCTTTTATAAAATGGGACGGGTTATTTATCAACGTGCCGCGCCGTTATGATTTCCAAAATCTGACCCAAGCCGAGATGAATGAACTTATCGAGGCAAAGGTAACCAAAGAGGCAAACCGCTACATACAACGTTGGGATGATGAAAAGATCACATTGGAGAATGCTCGATGGGGTCCTGTCATAAAGTTCGGCAAAAAGATCATTTCAATTCCCAAAAATGCCGATGGCAAGCGTCCAACAGCGGATGAAGCAGCCGTTCTAACGCTCGAGCAGGTAAAAAAACTTATAGAGGCCGAAGTGCCTGATGCATTTACAAAGAAGACAAAGACATCAGTAAAAAAGGCACCTACTAAGAAAGCTGTAAAGAAGAAATCCTGATCATCATTAGATGCACAGACGCTTTTGCTATTGCAAAAATGAGGAATGTGGTTATAAAATTACTGGCGTAACTCCCGAATAGACAACAGATAGGAAGTGGCCGTCTATTTGGACGCTAACTCACCCGATGAACGAGAATATCGAATTTCTACAAGCTTTTCTAAAAAATCCCGGCACCGTCGGTTCCATTACGCCCAGCTCGCCTGAGCTTGCGCAATCGATGCTGAACGGTATAAAGCCGGGGCCTGACGATGTTATGGTCGAACTTGGCGTCGGGACAGGTGCGATCACCAAATATATTCAGCAGATAGTGCCTGACGAAAGGTCGTATATCGGGATCGAACTGGACGGCGGCCTTGTCCGTTCGCTGCGAAAGAATTTTCCGGATATGAAGATCGTTCGCGGAAATGCTGCTGATACCGAGACCATTCATAAACGTACCGGTTTCGGCAATGTAAGTTGTATCATCTGCTGCCTGCCATTTGTTTCACTGCCAAACGAGGTTGGAGAAAAGATCTTGCTTGAGGTGGACAAATTTATGCAGAAGGGCTGCACTTTCCGCACATTTCAGTACGCACACGGATATTATTTTCCGTCTGCTATCAAGCTTCGAGCATTTATGAGGAATCGTTACGGCAAATCAAAACGAAGTCCGCTTATCGTAAAGAATGTTCCGCCTGCCTACACGCTCACGTGGTCAACGCTGTAAAATAAGCGTAAGGCTTTTCTATAACGAAAGCTCCATAAACAAAACTCCTTCGTAGGGGTTGTCATAATAGGCTTCTATCTCTTTAAAACCATAAGCGCGATACAGCTTTACTGCTGCGGCCATTTTCGGCGGGTATGTATCGAGCCGCATGGCCTTATAGCCGATCTCACGGGCATCTTTAATAAGCCGTTCGATCAACATTTTGCCAAGTCCTGCACCGCGTGCTTCCGGCCGCAGATACAGCCGCTTCATTTCACAAATATCGTTGCCAATAGGCCGCAGCCCGATACAGCCGACAGGTTCGCCATTAAGATAAGCTAGATATAATCTGCCGTTTGGTTCGGCATATTTGCCGGGCAATTCTGACAATTCGCGGTCAAATCCCTGAAAGCACAGATCGAACCCGAGCCATTCAGCGTACTCAACGAAAAGGTCACGGCAAATGCCGATCTCAGGCCCGGAAATGACAGCCGCAATGTATGGGTCATTGTTGTCCGCGATCAATGTCATTAAAGAGACTTTTACATATTTCGGGTTATGTGAAAAATGAGTAGGAGATTTTTTTGAACTTGGTTTAGAATACCGTTGATTCACGGACGCTTGCGTTCGGAACCAAGACGTGTCCGTCCGAAGGGCAAATCAACCCGGCTTTTTATATTAGACAAAGAACACTTAACAGCAGATGGTAAATCAGGAATTTTTTCGCGGAGTGATCGACCCGACGGGATGTATCAAAAACGGCTGGCGTCTCATATCACCTAATTATTGGATGTATCTAGGCATAGCATTGCTCGGGTGGGTGATGATGGCATGTATTCCATGTCTGAACATTTTTTTGATGGGTCCGGTCATGGGCGGTATCTATTATGTTCTGCTGCGTGATATGCGCGGTGACCCGGTAGATTTTTCGATGATGTTCAAGGGCTTTGAAAAGCTTGGGCCAACATTGCTTGTCGGTTTTATTCAGGCTCTTCCGGGAATAATTTTTCAGATCATTGATTTCTTTTTTAATCTCAGCAGCTTCTTGATACAGATAAACGAAATACAGAGGCAGGGAGATTTTTATCAAAGCGACGGTTCTGATGTCGCAATAGCAGGTGGATTTTTACTGATATATTACGTCATCGCAGCCATTTTTGTCGTAGTTTCAATTATCTGGTCTATCAGTTTTGTATTCGCTATACCGCTGGTGATGGAAAATAACATATCGGCCATTGAAGCATTGAAACTAAGCGCACGTGCTGCTTGGTCAAATGTCGGAGGCGTGATACTGCTCTCGATACTGGTCTTTTTGATAATGCTCGCCGGAGTTCTGGCTTTGTGTATCGGCTGGATATTTATTCTGCCACTTATAACGGCGTCATTTGCATTTGCATACAGGCAGGTTTTCCCGATGCCGGACACTGCACCTGTTTACTCTACACCGCCGCCGCCAGGCGAATACGGCGGCAGTTTCGGACAAGGAATGTAGATGTGCAGGAACGGCGGGTTAAAAACCGCCGTTCTTCATAATATAGTTAGTGATATATAGCCTCACCTTGTCTTTGTGATCTGTGCGATATTTTGGATAGTCGGTCTTCATACTTTCAGTAACTCTGCTGATAAGTATATAAGCTCCTAAAACACCGTCATCATTCAGCTTTTTGATCGAGGCCAGAGCGGGAGAGAGTTTCTTGACCTTTTTATCTTTTGTCGCTAAAGACAAAACCATTTCAAAAGCATCAAGTTCCTCAGCCAAGCTTTCACGGTATTTCTTTTCATTTGGATAAGCCTTTGAAAAATATTCGCTAGGTTTGCCGTCTTTATCGGCGCGCCATGCTGCCTTTGAGATGCCGTACGCCATCCAGGCACCTGAGCCGTCGTCTTCCTTGTCGCCAAGAATGTCGCCTAAAGTGATATTGATGTTGCCGTTGTCCTTTTCAGAAACATTGACCGGAATGTTTATTTTGGGATGTGCAAGTTTTATATTGTTCGCTTGAGAATATTGGATGATACCTCTCCAGGCGGCGGTTGAATGCGGTTCGGCTATGACCGCATCAATGAATTTATCAACGGCTTCTTTATTCTTGCCTGCTTTCCAAAGGCTGTCTGCCCAATATCTGTGGGCAGTTTCACGATTCGGCTCTATGGCTATCGCTTTTGCAAACCAAACACCCGCCTTTTGGTGCTCTTTCATAGCAAGATAGGTATTTCCGGTATAGAGCGACGCGTCATAAAGAGTGGGGTCAAGCGTTGCCGCCTTTTCATAAGGAACCACAGCTTCGGCATATTTTTGCTGTGCAAACAGCTGCAATGCCTCATCCATGAGTTTGTTGACCTCAGCGTTTTCTGAGCGTGATCTGTCGCGTCCGTCTTCACCGATCCTTGCGATGATGAGATCTGTTTCAGGGATGGAGGCTCCGAGAGTTTTTGCTTTAAGCAGAGCATTGCGAGCTTTTAGACGAGCCGCCTTGTCTTTTGCAGGGTCACTTTCCTCGAATGTGAACCAATAGCAGATGCCAAGGCCAAGGTATATCTGTCCGTCGTCATCTATCCGTTCGGCGAGTTTTTCGAGTATGGGTAGAGCTTCAGTGCATTTGCCTTCGTTAACCATTTGAATGGCGCGTTCCCGGTCATTGTCGGCAGGTGTTTGAGCAAAGCCGGTAAATGCCGTCACAGTCAGAATAAGAACGAGGACATATGCTCGGGTCGATAGGGAAAGTTTCATCAAAAGATCTCCTTAATATACGCAGTCAAAATTTTTTGCGGCAAGCGTTGCATCTAGGCGTTGCAATGCAAACAGGACGATGTTCAAACATTCCGTTTGATGTGAGAATACTGCAATTGATTGCCTGACCGCCGCAATTTGTTTTGGCTTTCGCAACAGTATGTCCAAATAGTTTAGAATGTTTTTGATGGAACTTGCAGTAGAAAAGTACAAAGTTGCGGCAGAGCCGTATTATTTACCGGCACATCAGGAAATAGAACTTTTTGAGGCGGCGTATGCGGCAAAGCTGCCAGTGATGCTGAAAGGGCCGACGGGATCAGGTAAGACCCGCTTTGTCGAACATATGGCGTATCGGCTCGGGCGTCCGCTGATAACGGTGGCGTGCCATGAAGACCTTTCGGCGACGGATCTGGTCGGGCGTTTTTTGCTTGAAGGTAATGAAACGGTCTGGCACGACGGGCCTTTGACGACAGCCGTCAGAAACGGAGCGATCTGTTATCTGGACGAGGTGGTCGAGGCGCGCAAAGACACCGTTGTGATAATACATCCGCTGACGGACGACCGCCGACGCCTGCCGATAGAAAAACGCGGAACGGTAATAGAAGCTCCGCCGGAATTCATGCTTGTGGTTTCGTACAACCCCGGTTATCAGTCAATTTTGAAAGACCTGAAGCAATCAACACGCCAGCGCTTCGTCGCGATGGAATTTGATTATCCCGAACCGGAAGCCGAGACAAAGATAGTTGCAAAAGAAGGCGGCATCGACGAAGCCACCGCAGCCGACCTGGTAAAGATCGGGCAAAAGGTGCGCAACCTTCGCGGACACGGCCTTGAAGAAGGCGTCTCTACCCGTTTGCTTATCTACGCCGCGCAAATGATAGCTAAAGGAATTGCACCCATTGATGCTGCTGAGGCCGCAGTCTGTTCGCCGATAACAGACGACCGCGAATTGCAGCGCAGCATCCGCGAGATAGTGACGACCATCATTTAGAAAAAGCAATGTCAGAAAAGATAAGAGTGATCGCAAAATTTAGCCCCAAGGCCGATAAGGTTGATGAGGTCAGGGAGATATTGTCGGAGTTTGTTGAGCCGACGCGAGCCGAAAAGGGCTGTATCGTTTATGACCTTTTGGTCAATGAAGCTGACCCGTCAGACCTGACCTTCTATGAGGAATGGGAAAGTGCAGAAGACCTTGCGGCACATTCAGAAAGCGAGCATCTTGCCATCGGCCGCAAAAAGCTGGAAGGCCTGCTTGAAAAACCCGGTGACGTCCGGCGGTATTTGCTGGTAAAATAGACCTGTCCGAAGTTCTACTTATCCCATTTCACGTAACCTGACCGTAAATGACACAAAAAAAAGACCGTCGCGAGTTCTTAAAAACACTTGGTATCATCTCCGTCGGGACCGTTCTGGCTCCCGGTGTTTTTTCACAGACACGTAGAAAAAAGAGCTGCATTGTCATCGGTTCGGGCTTGGCCGGGCTTTCGGCGGCGTTGAAATTAAAAAGTGCAGGCTGGGAAGTAACCGTGCTTGAGGCACGCAGCCGCATCGGCGGGCGCGTGTTCTCACATACGATGCCGGACAGCGGCGGGCTTGTATGTGAACTCGGTGCGGAATGGGTAGGCGAAAGCCACGAGCGTATCAAGGAGCTTTGCGCTGAATTTGAGATCCCGATCCAGAAGCATCAGTTCGATGACTACCTATTGCAGAACGGCAAGGTCTCGCGTCCCGGCGCGTGGGATTTTTCACCACAGGCAAAGGCGGCGTGGGAAAAGATGATCGCCGGGTATGAAAAACTGACGACCCTGCAAAAGAACCGCCTTGACCGCATAGATTGGTGGACGCATCTTTCGGATATCGGGTTTACGCGTGACGACCTGCTGCTTCGCGATCTGGCCGACAGCACCGATTTTGGCGAGAGCATCCGCCACGTTTCGGCCTACTCGGCACTGGCCGAATACGCCGAATCATCGCCAAAGAACGAGATGGACTACAAGATGACCGGCGGCAATTCGCGGCTTGTCGAGGAGTTTGTAAAACGTATCGGCGAAGAGAATATCCGCACCGGCATCAAAGTCACCGAAGTGAATCAGCGTGCGGGAATCGTCACGGTAAAGGCCGGAGACGAATCATTTCGGGCCGATGCGTGCATCTGTACGGCGCCTGTCGCATCGCTTCGCAAGATAAAGTTCAACCCGCCGCTTCCTGTAGCACAGCGCGATGCGGCCCAGAAACTGACATATTCACGCATAATAAAAAATTCTGTTCTGTATGACGAGCGGTTCTGGAAAGATGAGAATTTTTCAATGGTGTCTGACACCACATCTCATTATTATTTTCATTCCACACAAGCTCAGGCAGGCAAACAGGGAATTCTGACCGCATACGCCGTCGGCGAAAAGGCTGACGTGCTTGCCTCACAGGACGACACACGCCGTATGAATATCATCACGCGTGACCTGCATGACCTCAATGATAAAGCTCCGATGCTTGCTAAGGGCATTGCCTCTTACGCGTGGCAGCGTGACGAATTTACAGAAGGTGCTTATGCACTTTATCGCCCCGGTCAATGGTTCGGCATCCGGCCTGTGCTTGCCCGTCCGCATGGCAAAGTTCTCTTTGCGGGCGAACACATCGCTGATTGGCAGGGCTTTATGGAAGGCGCAATAAATACAGGTGAAGACGCTGCCGCAAGTCTTATAAAATAGAACCGATAGATCAGAACAAAGAAGAGAGGCTGCACAGCCTCTTTTTTTGCGCCGTTTCCTTCCCAACCGAAGTTTGTCAGATCATCAGATCAATTTTAATTCACATCCATTTAATACTAACGTCATTTTGCCTTAACCACTCTTGAATAAGCTCATTGATTGCTGCCAAAAAGAAAAGATCAAACCGGTCTGTTGTCATAAAAGACACCGGATCGATCGTTATGAATTTATTGATCGATCACAGTAATCAGGAGTGAATATGAGATCCAAAATTATAGCGTCGCTGCTGTTCGCAGTTACAGTTCTGGCGACGTCGTTACAGATACAAGCACAAACGCTGGGCGGTTTTAGCGGAACCGTTACTGACACCAATGGAGCGGTTCTGGGAGGTGCTGCCGTCAAGATAGTGTCGGTCCGCACCGGCAGCGAAAGAACCATGGCCACCACGACATCAGGCTCTTACAGCATACCGCAATTGCAACCGGGTATATATAAGGTAACGGTAACGCTTGAAGGCTTTAAGACAAAAAATATTGAGACGGTTGAATTAGGCGTCGGCCAAAACAGGACACTCGATCTGGTAATGGAAGCCGGCGAGGTAACCGTGATCGTTGATGTTACGGCAGATGAACTGGCCGCGGCTTCAATCGAGCAGGGTTCGAACCGCTTGGGGGCGAATATAAGTTCTCGTGAGGTAGAACAGCTGCCCGTCAACGGCCGAAATTATTCACAGCTGTATATGAATGCTCCCGGAGCTACCAACACAGGCACCGGCAATTTCGGAGATCTGCGGTTCAACGGACGAGCAAATCAGCAAAATCAGACCAAGCTGGACGGCATTGAAGCAACTGCGATATTCGACTCTTCGCCGGGTTATGTGACCGTGCAGGGTTCACAGTTTCGCCTGCAGACATCCATTGAGAACATTCAGGAATTTCGCGTTGATTCGTCAAACTATCCTGCTGAATACGGAACAGGAACCGGCGGCCAGATAAATGTCATCGGAAAAAGCGGCGGCAACAGCCTGAAGGGATCGGCCTTTTATTACATTCGTAATGACGCGCTGGATGCCCGGAACTTCTTTGACCGTGAAAGCAAATCTCCGCTTCGAATGAGCCAGTTCGGGGGCAGTCTGGGCGGCCCGATCATTAAAAATAAACTTTTCTTTTTCGGATCTTATGAAGGGCTGCGTCAGCGTGCGGGGATCAATGTGATCGAGACAACGCTTTCTTCACGCGCCCGTGACTTCATTACCTATTGGGGTACCGGGGACGCTCGCGGAGAACAGGCGAGAGCCGCAATGAACCTTTCTCTGGCTGACGCTACAGCCGCAACTGCGAGGATAGAGGCCTTGCGGGCGACCGGCGTCGTTAATGTTTTCCCGGTCGGATTCGGCGAACTGCATAACGTCGGCTCGCTGCTCGGTGCCGGCCAGGTCGTTCAGGTCAACCGTTCTGCCGAGCTTGATGAGGATGCCTTCAGCTTCCGGTTGGATTACAAGATCAATGATCGCTTCAATCTTTACGGACGTTATCAACGCAACCGCGGCACTCTGCTCTCTCCGGACGGGGCCAGCGGACGTTTTATTTCAGCCGGACAGGACCCAGATAATTTTGTTACCTCGCTTACACAGATCTACGGCACGAATGTGGTAAACGAGACCAAGTTCGGTTTCAATCGCGCTCCGACAAACCTCTCGACCGTCGTACCCGAGGTTCCCGGGCTGAACGGCTTTGACCTTTCGCTGACCTCGTTGCGTTTGACCGGAAACATCACCAGCCCCGGCGTCAATGGCGGTTCAGCAACAGGATTTACCGAACCCGGCGGCCTGACACGCCAGTCATCTGCCGCTAACGGAAGGGCACAACCCATTCGTCCGACATCGCTTTCTTTCATCGACAATCTGTCGTGGACAAAGGGTGATCACTCAATAAAATTCGGCGGTGAGTATCGTCAATTGTATGTTGATTTTGACCAGCTTGGCGGCATCACATACAGCTACGGCAACATCACTGACTTTTTGCTCAATCGTAACCTGACAGCGGCTTTTGTCGGCGATATGTCGCTGCCCGGAAACTTTTCTGTGGCGACCGACCCGATAACGACGATCGAACGTCCGTTTGACGGGCTAAGCCAGGGCCGGCAGTTCTATGCTATCGCCTATGCTCAGGATGAATGGCGCATCAGGCCGAACATCGTTCTCAGCTATGGCCTTCGCTATGAATATTATTCGGTCAACAAAGAGAAAAATGACCGTGCGGTTTTGTTCGATGCTGCTTCGGGAAGTTTGATGCCGCCCGGAACCGATCTATATACATCAGGCAAGAGTAATTTCGGCCCGCGTCTAGGTTTTACATGGGCACCGGAATTTCTCGGCGGCAAAACCGTTATTCGCGGTGGCGGCGGACTCTATTACGGTCCCGGACAATACGAAGATCTTATACAGCCTATAGAATCGAATGTATTTCGGTCAAGCCGTTCGCTTGCTAACGGGCTCACAACAGGCACGAGCAACGAGGTGTCTCAAATTGGCGGTATCCAAACCGGATTTACACCGCGATCTTATGATGTTACAGGGTATGTTGTTCCAGAACGCGTCGGACAATACGGCCTTTCTGTTCAGCACGAACTGCCGGGCAATACGGTTCTTACTGTTGCATATGTCGGTTCGCAGGGACGCAATCTGTTCCTTCGCAGTATAACGAACCGGATCTTACCGGGTCAGACGGTCATCGGTCCGAGCGATCCTCTGCCGACGGGTGTTGGCGTGGTCAACCGCTGCACCGTTGCTCTAGTCAACGGGGTCTGCACGGGTAACATTTCGGCGGTTACGACGATCCGCGAATTTGACACGGTCGGCAAGCGTCTTTCCGGAACTGCCATTGTTACCGATCCTTTGGGTGTATTGAAACCTTTCGGCGAGATCGACTACAAAACGAGTGGCGGCCGTGACCGATACGACGCAATGCAGATAATGGTCAACAGGCGTTTTACAGCCGGTTTGACACTCAACGCACAGTATCAATTGGGCAAGTCATACGGAAACACACAGGGTTCGAACGAAGCAACGACCGCACAGAACCCGTATAGTTTTGAGGAAGAGTTTGGCCCGAACACATTCGACATCAGACACAGCGCCAACATCACGGCATTGTATGAGCTGCCGATCGGGAAGGGACGTCATTTTAACCTTAGCGGCATAGCCGATTCGATATTGGGCGGATGGCAGGTCGGCGGTGTTTACAATGCCCGGTCAGGCTCACCGCTGACGGTGCTTATCTCGCGACCCGATCTTGTTGGCGTTTGTCAGCAGTCGGCAGGATGTACGCTCGGTTCCTCAAATGTGGCACAGGGTTTTGTTATCTCGCTGCCTAGCGGTGCTCTGCCTGCCGGATTTATCGCGGTTCAGAACACACCGGGCGGAAATGCTTCGCGTAATACACGTCGTCCTGATCTGATAGCGGGCGTTGACCCGTACATATTTGGCACTGACGGATTGCGCTATCTGAATCCCGCAGCGTTTGCGATGCCTGCACCGGGAACCTACGGCAACCTACCGAGAAATTTCCTGAAAGGGCCGGTCTTCCACCAGTTTGACCTGACACTGCAAAAGCGATTTAGGCTGACTGAAAGAGCAAATTTTGAATTCCGTACAGAGATCTACAATCTCTTTAACCGGGCCAACTTTGCCAATCCGCCGGCATCGCTGGGGAATTTCCTAAATTCGACAGCGACATCGCAGCAACCCGGAACGGCTTACAGCGTTTCAAACTCAGGCACTTTTGGTGTGATCAACGGAACGGTTGGCCGTACCGTCGGCCTGGGCACTAACCGGCAGATCCAATTTGCCGCCAGACTGAATTTCTAGAAATTAGTTTTATTATCTACTGCTGTCCGCACCTGGCTCTCGAGCCAAAATGCGGACGGCGGTTTTTGCGTCTTAACATAAATTTAATCATTAGTTAGCACCGCATTAACAACCCTTTCATAGTATTTTTCCTTGATCCCAGAAACATTCAATAAAAAATATTATGATCTGTAGAAAATTCCGGCCGCTTGGATCTATCCTCGGCCTCATAGCTATAATAGGCATCTTTTCAATGGCCGTATCGGCTCAATCTGAAAGCGGAAGATCTTCGCTGGAAGGAACGGTCGTTGATCCTAACGGCGGCGTCATTCAGGGAGCGATCGTTGAAGTGCGAAGCGTTGAGACCGGCTTCGTCCGCAACCTGACCACAGGCAGCAACGGCAGATTTGTTGCCACCGTCATGCCTGTCGGCACATATAACGTTAAAGCAGCCGCAAATGGATTCTCAGACGGTACCGTAAAGGCGGTTCTGACAGTAGGTGAGACAACGGCCGTCGAGATCAGGCTTTCACCGCAGGGAGCTGAGGAAGTAGTAACCGTTACTGATGATGCCGGAGTCATTGATACTGAAGAAGCATCTTCAGGTTCATCTGTAGAACAGCGGGCGATCAGAGATCTGCCTGTACGCGGACGCAATTATACGGAGTTCGTTCAGCTGTCACCGGGCGTTGTGCAGGAAGGCGACCGCAGCGGCCTCGTCATTGCCGGACAGCGATCAATCAATTCCAATGTAGCTCTGGACGGGGCAGACTTTAACGACTCGCTTCAGGGAAATCAACGCGGCGGCAACGAAGCCGTATTCTTTTTTCCGCAAACGGCTATCCGTGAGTTTCAGGTCGTGCGTGCAGGTGCGACTGCTGAGGTCGGCAGAACAAATGCAGGTTTTGTGAACGCGGTAACCAAATCAGGTTCTAACGACGTTCGCGGAGAGGTTTTCTTCTTTAACAGAAACTCAAAGCTAACCGCGCCGGATGCATATGGCAATGACGGTGAGAACAATCAGAATCTGTTCGGAGGTTCGGTTGGCGGCCCGATCGTTAAGGACAAGGCTTTCTTCTTCTTTGGGCTCGAAAAGAATTTTCTAAAGATCCCGATATTTGTTCAATTCAACAGGCCTGGCGGAATTGTTCTGCCTGCTGATATTGCTGCACACGAAGGAGAGATGATCGGCAGCAATGATCCTCTATCGCTCTTCGGCAGAGTGGACTTTAATCTCAACCAAAACAATACGCTTGACCTGCAGTACACACATTCCAGGTTCACCGGGGATAATTTTAGTGCTCTGGACGAAGGTGTGACTCTGACGGACCGCGTCAACGACATTTACAGAACAGGCAAGAGCCACGGTTTCAAGACCAGCCTTGTAAGCGTTATTTCAGCGGACATTGTGAACGAACTGAAAGCCCAGGTCGCAACCGATGATCGCCTGGAGGAAGCAAATTTTGCAGGTCCTGAGATCCGCATAGATGACATCGGGCTTCCGGGTTCAAGCAACGCCAGATTTGGCGGTAATGGAAGCCGCCCAAGAATTTTTGAGACACTCCGATACCAGTTCTCAAACAATCTTTCATGGAACGTTGGCGATCACAGGATAAAGATCGGGTTCGATTCGAACCTGAACAGGTTTAACGCACAGCGTGTTCCTGATATAGCGGGAATATATCGTTTTCAGGGTGCGGGCGGAGCAACATCCGTTGATAACTATGTGAATAACATTGCCCGCAGGCTGGATCAGACACTTATTATTGAGCCGGGACGCGAGATAGCACGCGGCTGGCAGAAAGAATTTGCTCTTTTCATTCAGGACAAGGTAAAGCTTGCCAACAACTTCACCTTGTCGGCAGGGCTTAGGTGGGAAGGTCTTGATAATCCTACACCGCCGTTTCCTAATCCGGCTTACGCCTTCACACAGGACATACCGGATGACTTTGGCCAATGGCAGCCGCGGCTTGGTATGGCCTGGGACGTTGACGGAAGAGGAAATTCGGTCATTCGTATCTCTTCAGGCATTTACACTGCCCGTACGCCGTCGGTGCTTTTCATGCGGCCATTTGTTGAAAACGGAATGATCCACCGCACTATCAGAGTAGATGAACGAAGCGGCGGTTCATGCAGATTTCTACCAACGGCTACAAATTGTTTACTGCGTCCGAATCCGGACGGTTCAACAGGATCAAATTATGTCGTTTCGTATCCTGACCTTTTGTCCCCGAGCCATGTCAACCTAGCACAGGCAAGCAGACAGCGTATATTCGGGTTTGATGAGAACTTTCGCAATCCCAGTTCATTTCAGGTGTCTGCATTGTGGGAGCAAAAGATAGGGAAAGACCTTGTCCTAAGTGCCGGTTTTCTGCGAAATTCGACATGGAATCTGCAAAGACGTCTTAACCGCAATCTGGCTCAGCCGATCTCAGAATCGCACGAAGATTATCCGGCGGAATTCATAGGAAGCGGCTATCCGGTATTTCTCGGCTTTCCCGACGGACGACTGGATCCAAACGTTGATTGGATCTCGATCAATGAATCTTCGGCACATTCAGACTATAACGCCATGACGGTAAGCCTTCAGCGGCGATTTGCAGACAGATTTTCATTTACTGCAAATTATACGTTGTCCAAAACACGCGACGATGATTCGAACGAGCGCAATTTCAGCCAGGAAGCGGCACTTAATCCGTATGACCTGAAAGAGATGGCGGCCGTTTCTAAACAGGATGTCAGACACAATTTCAATGCGTCGGGAATATTTGATGTGGGATATGGGTTCACCCTGTCGTCGATACTGACGACGCGATCTGGTTTTCCCTACACTGCTGTTTTCGGAGATGATTTCAACGGTGACAGCAATGCCGACAATGACAGGGCGATTGTTGACGGCAAGCTCGTTGCGAGAAACAGTTTTCGCCAGCCGAATTTCTTTAATCTCGACCTGAGATTGCTGAAGGATTTCAGTTTTGGTGAAAACTATCGCCTGGCTTTTTCCGCAGAGGTATTTAACGTTTTCCGCAATGAGAACAAAGGATTTGGGGCCGATGCAATAAGTGTTTTCTGTACGGGCAATGCCGCAAGTTCGGGTTCAAACCCTAACGGTTACAACATAACCTGTCCTGCGGATATGTATCCTTCAGTAGATGCGGGTGTTGCATTTACTGCTCCAAATACCAATAGGTTTGGCGGGCCGCGACAGCTGCAGCTTGGGGTAAGATTCAGTTTCTAATTATATTTAGTTGCTGACCGCCGAAAAAAGCCTTTGCGGAACTATGGGGAGTTTCGCAAAGGCTTTACTTTTTGTGTTAGCGTTCTTACTCGTTCACCACAGTTCCCGCTCTGGGGTCATAGGCCTCGGCCTGATATTTTCTGACCTCTTCCTGGGCGTTGTTATAATTATCTCCCAAGTCTTCAGCTCGTTTATATCTTGCCACTGCTCTTGTGCGGTCGCCCTGAGCGTCGTAAGCGTTGCCGAGTTTTATCTCAGACCAAACTTGTAGCCAACCGGGATTCAGGTTTCCGGCGAGAGCAGCAAGGAAATTGTCTTTTGCAAGATCATAGTTTCTTTGTTCCAGGAAAAGCAGTCCGAGATGGTAATAGATCCACGAATTTGAACGATCCAATTTCAGAGCCGCTTCAAACTGGGTTTGCGCTTCGGCATAATTTCCTTCCTTGAACTGTTCTATGCCGCGCCTCGCAATAGATGACACGCGAAGATCAGGCGAAATATGCAGAAGCTTAAATCCCGGATCGATATTTATGGCAAGGGGTTTTCCTTCCGATTCTATGTTAAAGTCCGCGTTGGAGCCTTCCATCTGAAGCTGGACCGTTTTGGTGCCGTCCTCGCCTTCATAACGGAGCTGGATCTCGACGGGCAGCCGCAGATTGTCATAGTTCTGCTTGACGGTTCCGCGAGTGACAAATTTGCCGTCACGCGTACGGATAATAAGGTAATCGGTCTCAAATTCCGGGACGCCTGTGCTTTCCACCCAGCGGGCGAAAAAATACCTCATGTTCTGTCCGGCAATGCGGGAAGTGAGCTTTTCAAAATCATCAATGGATGCGGTCTTTCCTCTGTACTCATTAAGGAAAGCACGCAAAAGTTGATCAAATTTCTGCGTTCCCAAAGTTTGCTGAAGGAGCCTGTACACAAAGGCTCCCTTGCCGAACATGATGTATTGATATGCCGTTGACTGATCGTCCAGATTTGCAGGTGCACGAAGAACGGACGCGGTCTGTTCAAAGGTAAGAGATTTTTCCAACAATTCGCGGCGGAGATTTTCAAGCTGTGCTCCGGTCAACCCCTCTTCGCGTAGCGAAACGGCGCTGAATTCGGAAAGCCCCTGCGAAAGCCAAGCGTCATCAAATGATTTCAGGCCGACGGAAAGTCCCCACCATTGATAAGCGGCCTCACGCTGAAGCCTTTCAGATGTTACCTCGCGCGGCTGCAAGAATTGTCTGTCGGAAATGAAAAGAATGCCCGGTCCGGAATAAAAATCAAGGCTTTCATCATCTATCTGGACAATGCTGTAGGTCTTGCCCATTTCCGGTTCGCCAAAGCGCTTTGTGTAATATTCCAAAGCTTTGCCGATCGTCTCACCAAAAGCCTCTACAGAACCTGACGCGCCGGGCCGCGTATAGAAATTGACATTATAGCCGCCGTATTTCAGGTCGCGTCTGGAATATCTTCCGTATGCGATATTACCGATCAGGCCCGGCTTTGTCTGGACAAAGCGATGCTGTGCTCCGGCGACGGGGCCTTGCGGGGTGTCGTCGGTTCCGACGATCTGAAACTCCGACGGAAGCGTGACGTTAATGGTCGCTGTGGCGAGGTCGGCCGCGTAATCATTGAACGGGAACCATCGCGATGCATACATCAGATAGCCCTGATTTTCGCCTATATACGCCAGACGTTTAGAGAGAAGAGGCCCGCCTGCGGGCGTATTAAGAACACCGCTGTATTTAAAGCGTAGCGTCAAAGGTTCTCCCTTAACGACCATATCTCCTAGATCTATTCGGACGCTGGGACCAAGATCGGAAACACCGACCTGATCCTGAACGAATGTGATCTGCGGCCCTTGAGGCGTAGGAGTCGGGCGCGGCTGCCGTCTGCCGGGAGTCGCAGGTTCTGCGGATGGCGAAACTGCGGATATGCGTTCGACAGATTCGGCCCTTAATGAACCGTTAAGTTCGAACGTCACTGTCCTTAGATCTTCTGACGGGACAAGAGTGACATCGGCCACAGCCACTAAACGGTTTTCCCTTGGCATCAGCTGGGCGTTTATTACATAGTTGGTCACGTCAAAGGCCGGTCGCCGTGTTTGCTGTGCCTGTGTGACAGAGAGTGCCGTCAGAAAAACAGCAGAGAGAATGATCGATCTGCGAAATAGGGTATTCATCGTTATTTGATGTCGTAGTGACAAGTTTTCTCGTCTAGCTAGGATGTATGCAGGTGCAAAAGCGTTTGCCATTGCCGGGCCACTTATTCTGTGAAATCAACAGAAACTGCCTGCAAAGCTATTTCCTTGCCAAACGCGGCAACTTTAACGTGTTCGGGATGGGCAGAATATGTCTCAAGAGCTTCGGCATCAGCAAATGTCACAACGATGCCTGCATTAAAAGAGCGGTCAAGATGAAGAATGTCACGACCGGCCGCAAAGCTTTGTACCTCAGAAATAATTCCGGGCAGAGATCTTAGCATCTCAAGATGTTTTACCTTCTGTTCCTCGGTCGTTTCGGGTTTATATTTCCAGCAGACTATATGTGTAAGCATTTGTTTTTAATTTCAATTTACTTTTGAAAAATATTCAATTAAAGTTTGTCTGTTCACAGAAAACTTATGATAGTGGCGGTGTTCATAATCGGATGTTACGTCATGCTGTTCGTATAACACTCTGAAAAGCACCAGCAAGGCGTTCCATGCACGGCTTGAAAACCGCATTATTTTAACATGACATCGGCAAAGAATCCCGAATGAGCAGGAGCTTTAACTAAATGACGACAACCACAGGCGACCTCGGTGCACTGTATAACGAACAGGTCTCTAAGCGGAAAATCTGGCAGGTCATCGGAGCCTCATCGCTCGGGACCGTTATTGAGTGGTACGATTTCTACATTTTCGGCAGCCTGACGGCTACCATAGCTCCATTATTCTATCCGCCGGGAAATGACACTTTTGCATATATCGCCTATCTTGCAACGTTTGCCATAGGTTTTGTGGTAAGGCCTTTCGGCGCATTATTCTTTGGAAGGATCGGCGATGTTGTCGGCCGCAAATACGCCTTTTTGGTAACGCTTCTGATAATGGGCGGAGCGACCGCCATTATCGGGATCTTGCCGACCTTTGCCGTGATCGGCTGGGCCGCACCAATAATCCTGCTGCTTGTCCGTGTTCTGCAAGGGCTTGCGCTTGGCGGTGAGTACGGCGGTGCGGCAGTTTACGTAGCGGAACATGTTCCTGATCACCAACGCGGATTTTACACATCGTTCATTCAGATCACGGCAACGCTGGGTCTTTTCATGTCGCTGATCGTGATACTGCTCGTCCAGAACATGATGAGTCCCGAACAGTTCGCGGGTCGTGCCGAAGGCATCGCAGGCTGGAGAATACCTTTTCTCATTTCTATACTGCTTGTCGTCATTTCGCTTTACATTCGTCTGCGGATGGAGGAATCACCGATATTTCAGCATGTAAAATCCAGCGGGATGACCTCGGCAAATCCGCTGATCGAAGCATTCACAAAATGGGAAAATCTGAAACGCGTACTGATCTCGCTTTTTGGGGCAACGGCCGGTCAGGGTGTTGTATGGTACGCAGGCCAATTCTTCGCCCTCTTTTATCTGCAATCGATACTTAACGTCAACCAGACCTCGTCAAATTACATTATCGCCATCGCTCTGCTGTTTGCTATGCCGTTCTTTGTTTTCTTTGGCTGGCTTAGCGACCGCATCGGGCGCAAATGGATCATTCTTGGCGGATGTCTTTTAGCGATGCTGACATACATTCCGATCTATACCGCAATGCAATCGGCAGCAGGCTCAAATGTCGTGACGGCAAGTTCGCAGAAAGATCCTGTGACGGGAGCTACAAAACTGACACCGCAAACCATCTCGCCTTCGGGTGAGGTCGTAAATGCGGAAAAGGTGCTTCCATATACATCGCTCGGCGAGCTGCTGTCTCACGCGGCAACGTGGAAGCTGATCGGGCTTGTTTTCATCCAGGTATTTTGGGTGACGATGGTTTATGGCCCGATCGCCGCATATCTGGTAGAGGCTTTTCCGGCAAAGATACGCTACACGGCGCTGTCGCTGCCTTATCACATCGGCAACGGCGTTTTCGGCGGACTGCTGCCTCTGATAGGCGTTTCGTTGATCGCCCAGACCGGAAACATCTACGCGGGATTGTTTTATCCGATGGTGATAGCCGGACTGACGTTTATCGTCGGAGCGATATTCTTAAAAGAAACGCACGGCCATCGCATTTGGGAAGAGATAAAGCAATAACGGAAGATAGGGAGACAAGGAGAAGGGGAGACTAGGAATCGAACTACTTCCCGTTTTTGTGACCTCCTCCGTTCCTTTTGAACATAGAAGGCCAGAGGAAAAGGATCAGGCCTGTTACGGCTACGATGGAAATGTGTAGTACGGCAGAGGCCGTTCCATTTGAACCGTCATACACGGAGCCGGAATAATTTTCCCAGTGCCAGGGAAACACCCTGAAAGGCAGAGACGGCACAGGCAAGCCAAGCATAATGTCGGCCATTGTCGGGCCAAAGTCTATCAGGTCAGGTAAGATGCTTCCAAAAAGACAGGCTCCGACAAGTGTCCATTCCGACCTTTCAGTAAATCCAAACGCGACCAGCGTCATAGCCACGGCAAGCATGAGATCCACGCCTGACGCGAATGGGTGCCAGTGGGGAAGATAATCAAAAACACCGTGGAGAAATATCCCGACGGAAAATCCAGCCAGCAGCTTTGCGGCCTTCCATTTTGGCGAATTGCCGACAGGGGTTAAAACCACCGCCGCGGCAACGCCTGTCATTACATGGAATGTGATATTCATCTCTGCGGGCGATACATCAGCCGGTCACGCATTGAGCATCAACAGCCTGTATTCCTGTAATATACCCCAAACCTTTTCTAAATGCTTTTCCTCAACGTGAATGCTGCCGACGGACAGGCGGAGAGTGAACTTTCCGTTCAGCTTTGTATGCGAGAGATATGCCTTGCCAGAGGCGTTGATCGCGTTCATCAATTTTTCATTCAGCTCATTGATAACGTTTACGTCTGACAAGCCCTTACTTACGTGCGGGCTACTGACACATGCGCGGAAGCAGACAAGAGCGAATGGAACAGGAGCCATCAGTTCAAAATCCGGCGAATCATCGACCCACGAAGCGAATAGCCTTGCAAGGCGGCAATGCTCCCGCAGACGTTCGATCATTCCCTCTTGGCCAAAATATCGCATTACGAACCACAGCTTTAGCGAACGAAAGCGGCGGCCAAGCTGAATGCCGTAATCCATTCCGTTCTTCACCGTGTCTTCATCAGATGTCTTCAGATATTCGGGTACGAGCGAAAATGCTTTTTTCAATTCGTTCAGGTCGCGGCAATACAACACCGAAAGGTCAAAAGGAGTAAACAGCCATTTGTGCGGATTCATCACAATCGAATCGGCACGTTCCCAGCCTTTGAAAAGCGGCTGCATCTCAGGAATTATCGCCGCCGAACCGGCATAAGCAGCATCAACGTGCACCCAGATGCCGTATCTTTCACAAATATCGGCGACGGCATCGACCGGATCAATGCTGGAGGTTGAAGTGGTGCCGATGGTCGGGATAGCGCATATCGGACGAAAGCCGCTATTCAGATCTTCCTTAATTGCCTCTTCCAATTTTTCCGGCAGCATCTCAAAGAGTTCGTTACTTTCTATCTTTCTCACGCTCTGAATGCCGAGGCCGAGCGTGATGCAGGCTTTTTCTATTGATGAATGCACATGCTCGGAGCAATAAACGCGAAGCAGCGGCAGGTCGCTCCGTCCGCTCATGCCAAGTTCGCGGATGTTCAGCCCGGCTCTTTCGCGGGCGGCAGCGATGGCGTGCATCGTTGAAACCGAAGCCGTGTCATAGATGATGCCTTCAAATACTTCGGGCAAACCCGTCATCTGCCTCAGCCAATCCAGCACTACGTCCTCAAGTTCAGCAGAAGCAGGAGCGGTTCGCCACAACATCGCTTTCATATCAAAAGCCGCTGCGAGCATTTCACCAAATATGCCTACCGATGATGTCGAGGTCGAAAATAATCCGTGAAAATTTGGATGATTCCAGTTTGTGACCGCCGGAATAATGAGCTTTTCAATGTCGGCCAAGACATTCTCAAACCGTTCACCCTTTTTTGGCGGTTCGGCGGGCAAAGCTTTTGCCAGCGACCCAGGTTCGATCTGTGAAAGAACCGGGAGATCTTCCATCCGATCAAAATAATCCGCTATAAGATCGACTAGGGCATAGCCGTACTGTCGAAACTCTTCAGACGCCATATCTCCGAATTGAGTATTCTGTTCAGTCCGCATTTATTGAATCTACTCCAAAAAGATTGTATCTGATAGCCGAGATTCTCTCCATATAAGCGATTTTTTCGGAATCCTATGTTTGTAAATCAAGATAGTCTGAATATATACTTCCGAACGTTACTCAATTCTTAACTCAACGGCCCTCTCATGGTCGCTCAACAAGTAATCAGAAACTGGATCGAAATTTGTGTGAGATGAAAATGAATCATATTACCCGGAAGTTTACAGGTTTGGCTTTGTATATTTGCTCTTTTGCGACGGTATCGTTTGCTCAAAATGCTGAAGCAAAAGGTTTGGATCAGAGGATAGACGAGGCTTTTCAGCCAGTAGCCACATGGTTTGAGTGGCTGGTTTTTTACCCAATGCCTTTGCCCGCTCCGTTTGATCTTCCCATTATCCTTTATTTACTTATAGGCGGAGCTTTGTTCTTTACGCTTACTTTTGGCTTTATCAACATTCGCAAATTCCCTTTGGCGATCAATGTTGTCAGGGGCAAATATGATGATATAGAGATGGCGGACGATCCAGACCATACTGAGCCGCATCTTGAGAAAACAGAACTGCATACCGTTGATGGCGATATCCCCGACACGATCAAAGATGAAGGACATCACGGAGAAGTAAATCATTTTCAGGCTTTGGCAACTGCAGTTTCCGGGACGGTCGGCTTAGGCAATATCGCAGGAGTAGCGGTAGCCATCGGCATCGGCGGTCCGGGAGCCACCTTCTGGATGATCGTGGCCGGGCTGCTCGGTATGTCATCAAAATTCGTTGAATGCACCCTTGGTGTCAAGTATCGCGATATTGATAAAGATGGTGTAGTTCACGGCGGCCCGATGTATTACCTGTCTCGCGGATTGGCTGAGGTGAAGATGGGTCCACTAGGAAAGGTGTTGGCAATAGTATTCGCTATCTTCTGTGTTGGTGGATCATTTGGCGGAGGGAATGCCTTCCAGGCTAATCAGGCCACGACACAGATCACCTCGCTATTTGGGCTTGGAGGAGGCGCCGTCAGGACGATAATAGGAATTGTGATGGCAGTTTTGGTGGCTGTCGTCATAATAGGCGGAATCAAGCGAATTGCCAAGGTAACCGATAAACTTGTTCCGTTTATGGCGGTCATTTATATTCTCGCTTCACTAATAATAATTCTTGCTCATTTTACCGAGATTCCGACAGCTATCGCTGTTATCTTTGCCGGGGCCTTTACCCCCGAGGCGGGTGTGGGCGGTATCGCGGGTGTGATAATTCAAGGATTTAGAAGGGCGGCATTTTCGAATGAAGCAGGTGCGGGTTCAGCGGCAATCGCCCACTCGGCTGTAAGGACCAAATATCCTGCCAGCGAAGGCATAGTTGCATTGCTGGAACCTTTCATTGACACGGTTGTGATATGCACTATGACCGCGCTTGTTATTGTCCTATTTAACATGGATGGTTTCTTCCAATACGGCGGCATCGGCGGAAATGTTATGATAGACGGCCAGGTAGTGAACGGAGTTGACCTGACTGCACGGGCTTATAATGATGTTCTTCCGGGTTTCAATGCAGTGCTTACCTTGGCTGTTGTGTTATTTGCATTTTCAACTTTGATCTCTTGGTCGTATTACGGCCTTCAGGCTTGGAAATATCTGTTTGGACGGTCATTTGCCTCTGACATGTCTTTCAAGGTTCTGTTCTGCATCTTTACGGTCATAGGTGCAGCGGCTTCTCTAAACTCGGTTATCGCTTTCTCGGACGCTATGATTCTTGCGATGGTATTCCCGAACATGATCGGCCTGTTCTTCCTGTTTCCTAAGGTCAAGGCAGAGCTTGCTCGCTATCTCAAAGCCATAGGTAAACCCTGATAGGTAGATTATTTTTAGTGCATTTTGCGGCGGTCTCGAAATTAGATCGCCGCTTTCGAATTTAAATGTTGTGAGCAGTTTATTTTGGCTTGACTTGATGTAGTTTCAGCCGTAATGTACGGAATGTTATTCACAACAAATTAACGACTTGCCTCCACAAAATTTGAAAGGTTCATTAGGATCGTATGTCACTTTTTGCAACAAAATCCATAGACAAGATCATTGCCGAATCGCAGGAGACGGGTGAACATACCCTGAAAAAAACCCTGAGCGGCCTTGATCTCACCATGCTCGGCATCGGAGCGATCATCGGTACAGGTATATTCGTTTTGACAGGACAAGCCGCCGGTAAACACGCCGGTCCCGCAGTTGTCCTTTCAATGATACTTGCCGGCATCGCCAGCGGTTTTGCCGCTCTTTGCTATTCAGAATTTGCCGCTAGTATCCCGATCTCGGGTTCGGCCTATGCCTATGGCTACGGAACGCTGGGCGAATTCATTGCCTGGATCATCGGCTGGGACCTTATCCTTGAATATGCCTTTGGCGCCGCCACCGTTGCGGTCGGTTGGTCAGGATATACGGTCAGCCTTTTCCGGGATACTCTGGGTATAAATTTCCCCTTAAGTTTGAGCGCTCCACCTGGCGTGGAGCTACTGGATTCGTCCGGGAATGTAATAGGGCATGGGATGTTTAACCTGCCGGCAACTCTTATAGCGGTCGCCGTGACAATGCTTCTGATAAGAGGCATCAAGGAATCTGCGAGTTTCAATTCCTTCATCGTTGTCATCAAGGTACTCGTGGTCGTTCTGTTCATCATTGCCGGTATCGGCTTTGTGAATGCAGATAACCTCGGCATCGGATGTACGGTCGGTGCACCGGGATGTGCTGAGTTCATGCCGTTCGGTTTCAGCGGCGTGGTCACGGGTGCGGCAGTCATATTCTTTGCCTACATAGGTTTTGACGCCGTTTCAACCGCCGCACAGGAAGCCAAGAATCCGAAAAGGGACATGCCTGTTGGAATTCTCGGTTCGCTTGCGGTATGTACATTCCTATACATCCTTGTTGCCGGTATCATGGTCGGTTTGGTCGATTACAAACTTTTGACCAATGCCGCCGCTCCGATCGCAACGGCTATCGACGCCGCACGCGATCAGGCAGCCGGAACCACAATGGGAACGATCCTTATCGCATTCCCGACCATCATCAAGGTTGGAGCCGTTCTCGGTCTCAGCTCAACGATGGTCGTTATGGTGATGGGACAGCCGCGTGTGTTCTATTCGATGTCTAAGGACGGCCTTCTGCCATCATGGGCAGCCAAGGTGCATCCGAAGTATCAGACACCACACATCACAACGGCTATAACCGGTACCATTGTTGCGGTGCTTGCAGGTTTTGTCCCAATCCATTTGCTGGGCGAACTCGTCAGTATCGGAACACTCTTCGCATTCGTCATCGTTGGTACGGGTATCATCATCCTGCGTGCATCCAATCCGGATCTTAACCGTCCGTTTAAGGTGCCTTTTTCGCCGGTCATACCGATACTTACGGTATGGATCGCAGCATTTTTGATGAACAACCTGCCGCTGGATACGTGGCTGCGTCTTATCGTCTGGATGTCGCTCGGACTCGTGATCTACTTTGCCTACAGCTATAAGCACAGCAATCTGGCTAATATGACAGATGCCGAGGCTGCAGCCTCCACGCCGCGTGAATATAAGCCGCCGATCGCAGCTCTGATAGCAATGATCGGTGCGATCTTGCTAACGATATGGCAGGTGGAATGGTTCATTCCGAACACTACCTGGCTGGACACGGCCGTTCGCGGTTTCGCATGGGCTACCACAGGCGTTCTGGTCGTGATGCTGATGTATGGTAAGGGCGACCGCACCGGCGGACGCAGTGAAAAGGTCAGAATGATCGGGCTTGTATTGACAGTGGTAAATCTGTTGGTATGGGTTGGACTGTTCTATTGGTTCCTTACTCATTGGAATGATTATCATCATGTTGCAGGTTGATAATTGATCATTATGTAAAAAGAAAGGCCACAGAGAGGTAACAATACTCTGCGGCCTTTTTTCTATGCAAAACAAGATCGTTAAATGGCTGATCACTCTTGGAACCGGCGTCGGTATTGCCCTTATACCGCCGCCGGCGGATGTTCCGCGCGAGGCATGGACGCTGCTGGCGATCTTTATTGCGACAATTGTCGGCTCTATCGTTCAGCCGCTTACGGGAAGCGCGATGGTGCTGTCGGGTGTGGTCGCGGTCGCTCTTTTCAAGGCGGTGCCGATAGAGCGGGCGTTGAGCGGTTACGCAGATAAATTTGTCTGGCTTGTTTTGGCGGCATTTTTTATTTCGCGTGCGATGATAAAAAC
>JAHBSH010000035.1 GCA_019639215.1 Acidobacteriota bacterium | reverse complement strand
GCTGAAACAAGAATTGATAACAACAGCACAAAAATGGATGCAGTTGTGGGATGATAAAAAATGTAAGGAATCCTACGCAGAACTAACAAGCATATCGAAAGAAAATGTTACGCAACAATTGTGGGGTGAGTACTGCACTGCGATCCAAAAAGAAGGTTGGAAGGTGGATTCCAGAGAGGTTATCGCAATTGCCACTACTGCTTCATTGCCCGGTTATCCTGAAAGAGCCGGTGCATCACTTCGATTTCAGTCGATCATCAACAAAAATCCAATCCTGGAATTTGTCAGCCTAACTCTGGAAAAGGACGGGACATGGACAGTATCCAACTATCGCATTTTCTAGTTCTTTTTAGGTAACTGACCTCTATAACATCGTTTTAACAGATCATGCGACCACGCTTTTATTATTCTTAAAGACGCGGTCGAGCCATAGGTTCGTTAGTTTTTCCTGGACGCTGTTTGCACGGAGGCGGTCGTTCAGGTTTTTGAAATCGACGAAGTCGAGATGCTGATCCTGGTTAAAGCATGAAAAGACGAAGAATTCCTCGCCGGTATGCGGGTTTACGTGGCGTTGCAGACACTGTGCGCAGACCTCTTTCATCATGCACTGCATCGGGCTGTTGATAGAGCCGATGGCGACGTGTTCCTGTTTCAGGAAAGGCTTCAGCGTTGTGTGGCGTGCCTCACGGACGCCGTTCATCATACGGTCAGAACCGATGGCGATGATGCGGTCAACGTCGCTCAGCGGAACGCTCTGGCCGCCCAGGTTTCCTTCGGCATAGGCGATCATTGCCTGAACTATATTGCCGCGAAAATGTGCGTCCTGCGGCCTCTGCGGTTCTATCTCCGTGCCAAAATCGGTCGCCCAGATTATCTGGTCGGTGGCGTTCTCTATCTCCTCGCGTTTGAAGAGATCTGAGCCGTTCTTATATCCGGCAAAATAGATGACGCGGTTGCCGTTGTCACGCAAGGCTTTTGCTATCGAGAACAGAACAGCGTTACCAAGGCCGCCGCCCGCAAGCAGAACACCTTCGCCCATTGGGATCTCGGTCGGTGTTCCGGTCGGCCCCATGACCAAAACTTCTTCGCCTTCTTTGAGAAGCGAAACAAGGCGGGATGAAGTTCCCATTTCCAGAACGATCATCGAGAGCAAGCCTTTTTCGACATCTACCCAAGCGCCCGTCAATGCAAGTCCTTCCATCAAAAGTCGTGAACCGTCAACGACCGGTGCCGAGGTCTCAAAATTCTGCAGACGATAGAACTGTCCCGGTTCAAATTTCCTTGCTTGCAGCGGAGCCTTCACAATCACTTCAACGATGGTTGGCGTCAGCCTTTCAACCTTTACGACATAAGCACGAAGCTGTTCATCGAGTGTAGCGTTGAGTTTGTCAAAGATAGCGTCGCGTTCGGCTTGCGGCAATGTTCCACGCTCTGCCAATTCCTCGGCGAAAAGATCGACAACATGGCTGTAGCCATACTTTGCCGATGCCATCGCCTTTACAACGTTACCAGCATATTTCGGATGATTGTCGCCGTAATATGAGATGAATTTGCCGTCGTGGTGATAGGACGTGAAAAAGCCGGTCTCGCCCTTTTCCGCCTCGATAAGATGTTGTTTGCCGTCCGCGTTCTTTTCAACCTTGTATGAACGGAAGAACTGCTGCCAGTCGTCCAGCTTGAACGTGCCGGGATTTTCCTTTTCGTAAATGACGTTCGGCGACGTTCCGGCAGCCACACAGACTGTCCTTGCCGGAAATGTGTGAATGTCGCCTGTCTTTTCAAACTTACCCGTTTCGGCAATGTAATTAAGCCGTTCAAATTTGATCGCCTCGATCGCTCCGAAATCATCAGGAACTGCCTCTGTCGGCGACATGCATTCGATGAAATTTATGCCTTCTTCGAGTGCTTTCTGCACCTCTTCGTGATTAAGGCGATAAGCAGGCGAATCTTGAAGCCGTTTGCGATATACGAGCGATACGCCGCCCCAACTAACAACAAGCGGGACAAAATTTGGTTCTTCACCCGCGGCTGACGCGCGTTCGCGTTCGGCACGAACGGCACGGCCGTGTTCGAGGAACTCATTGACGATCATCAGTTCTTCGGGGTCGAACTGCTTCATTACATGCTCTTCACCAAATTCGGCCGCAGACTCTTCAAACTTGCGGAGGATCTTTTCGACCTGGATCGGGTAATAAGCAAAGATCTCGGTTGCGGTATCAATGCCCGTCAGGCCGCCGCCGATGACAACCGCAGGCAAGCGCACCTGAAGGTTTGAAAGCGTATCTTTTTTGAACGCACCGGTGAGCTGTAACGCCATCAGAAAATCCGATGCCTGACGTATGCCGCGAATAAGATTGTTCTTCATCGGGACAATGGTCGGACGGCCCGCTCCGGTAGCGATGGCGATGTGGTCAAAGCCATAGCTCCAAGCGTCCTCTATTGTAACCGTACCGCCAAAACGAATACCGCCGTAAGCTCTGAAACGCTTTCTGCGCGAGAGCATCAGCTGAACCATCGTCAAGAAATTCTTATCCCAGCGAACAGTGATGCCGTATTCAGACACGCCGCCAAAACCGGAGAGAATACGTTCGTCAAGTGCTTCGGTTATCTCGTCGATGTCTTTTATTGGTTTGGGACACCGGAACCCAGTCGCTACCGCTCCCGGTTCTGACATGCCTGTCCATTCCGCCGGAAGCGGTTCGATCTTTAGGCCGTCAATTCCAATAACACCAAAGCCTTCGTTCAGCAAATATTGCGAGAGTGTGTAACCGGCCGGCCCGAGGCCGACAACGAGAACATTTTTGCCGTTGTACGGCAAAGTGTAAGGACGCTTTGCGTTGAGCGGGTTCCAGCGTGTTAAAAGGCTGTATATCTCAAATCCGTACGGCAGGTTCAGAACATCTGTCAGCGAGGCCGTTTCAGCAAGCGGAATGTTGACGGGCTCCTGTTTTTGGAAGATACAGCCCTTCATACAGTCGTTGCAGATGCGGTGGCCTGTTCCGGCGCACATTGGGTTGTCGATCGTCACCAAAGCCAGAGAACCTATCGGGTCGCCCTGTTTTTTCAAAAGGTGCATTTCCGAGATCTTTTCGTCCAGCGGACAGCCTGCTGTTTTTATGCCGAGCGGATTGCTCTTAAGACTGCCGTCCTTTTCATGCATTCCTGTTGAACACGAATCTTTATCGCGCTCATGACAGATCATGCAATAGTCGATCTCAGAGAGGGCATCGCGCATTGTTCCGCGGTCGTCTGTCAGCTTAAATCCGTCGCGGCGCCGCATCTCTGCATCAGAGCCACGCATCACGTTCTCTAATGCCGGTTGCGGATGGATAAGGTGAACAAGATTCTGATAATCAAGAGCGTGCGGTGTTTTGAATGCCTTCCAGCTCTTTTCTTTTTTATGAAACTCAATAGCCGACCAGGCTTCGAGAATGCCGACAGCCGCCTTAAGCTTTAACAGGTCTCCGGTTGCGTCTGACTTAAGAACATATTCATCAAAGATCTTTCCAAATGTGCTGTCTTTTAGCTTTTCGTATGTCCGGTCGATCCCGCTGATCGTTTCGCGAACAGATGCTGTCTGTTCAGCTTCTTTTGAGAGGACTTCCTCTGCATCAACAAGCTGAGCGGCCATTGTGGCCACGCCAAGCTCATCATCGTAAACAAGTGTTTGGCTGAATCCGTTGTTTCTGAGGTCGGTCAGGGCCCGCGTCAATCCTACGAGGTCAAGCTCTGCCAATTGCTCCGGTTTATAAGCTCGTGCGGCCTTGCGCTGGACAAAGAACTTGTATTTCCATATCGGATCCTGTTCGTTTATGCGGTTTTGCAGCTCTCCGCGTTCTTTTGTAACAAGGAACATCCTGGCAACAAAATCAGAAAGAAAAGGTGCGGCATCGGTCAATATTTTTGATTCAGCCCGCTTTTCCAGTCCGTAGCCGCGTGTTTCTATATATTTCAGCAATGCGTCGCCCAGGGCGGGTTCGGCGGCCGAAACCTCAGCGTAAAACTTTTCTGCAAGCTCGCGGAGCTTTTCTGCATCATAAAGATCAGAATATTTGTATCCGGGAATGCCCAGGTCAAAGTCGTATCCGGCATCGGCCTGAGCCTTTTCATCATAAACGGAGGTCATAGTGCTGTCCTTGGCGGGAAATTCCGCAAAACTGTTAACCTATTATGATAACACCGCGACTGATGCTCGAACAAAGCAGGGCATGGCAAAGGCCTACCCGTCGCTTCTTAAAATCCGTGAAAAGATAGATAAAATGTGATATAAAAAGAGATTGCCGTTTGTTTGATAGCATGATAAATGCCATCACATTAAAGAACGGGAAAGGATCTAGGCCGAATTATGGAACAGGACCAGCGTTTAACGCCATTACCTAAAACTGCGGGGCTTCGGACGAGTGCTGCCGAATATCCGCCCGCATATTCTTCCTATTATGATGACGAATCATCACAGGGGAGAAAAGCGGTTCAGCATTTTTTCTCGGTTGTTTATAAGCGGCTTCCGCTTATTCTGGCGTTGACGGCATTGGTCACGGCGGCTGCGGCATTGTATATGTTTCGCCAGCCGACCCAATTTCAGTCAACGACGCAGATGATAATTGAACCGCGTCGGCCAAAGGTGACGTCAAAAGATTCGATAAACATCAATTTCGGCAACGACATAAATTACTACAACACTCAGCTGCAGCTTTTATCCAGCCCGGAGTTGATGAAGCAGGTCGTGCTTGATCTGGGTCTGTATCGCGAACCTAATCTTTTTGCCGGCAGCAACCGTGGATTCTTTTCTTCTCTCGGGTCGTTGTTTTCAAGTTCCAGCGAGGAGCAAAAAGACGGATCGGTCCTGCCGGTTATCTCGTCGCCCGAGATACTTGGCCAAGAGAATGCACAGGTCATTCTTACTCCTGAGGAGGAAGTGCGTGTTCAGGAATATGCAGCGAGGCTTCGCGGCGGACTTGAGGTTGAACAGCAGGAACGGACAAATCTCGTTCACGTAAGAGTAAGGTCAACGAACAAAGAGCTTGCCCCGAAGGTTTCGGACATGGTCGCGCTTGTTTTCAGAAAGCAGGATGCCGAACGCGAACAGCAGGGAGCACGCCGAGCCGCCGCCGACCTTTCAAGTTCCATTGAAGAATTGCAGAACGTCATTGCTCAGAAAGAGGTAGATCTGATCGACGAAATGCGGAAGAGCAATTTGCCGCTTCAGGATAAAGGACAAGATCTCGCAGCCAGCCGCTTGGGTACCTTGAGCGAAACATGGCTCAGAACAATGGAAGCCCGCCGTTCGCTTGAGGGCAGATATAATGCCGCCGTCTCGGCAAATGCCAGAGGCGAGGGGATGAACATCCCCGATCTCTATGAGAACAAGATCTTTCAGGACACGATGCGCCTGAACACAGAGCGAAAAGCCAAACTTCAGGACGACATCCGAGCTATCGACAAGCAGATACAGGAAGCCGAGACCGAATTGGCCGAACTTCTTGTCAGATACACGAAAGAATATAGTGAGGTAAAGAAAAAAGAAGAGCGCATCGCTACCCTAAAACAAGCAAAGGTCACGACCGAAAATGAGGTCTCAAAGATAATAGACAGTGATCAGAAAAAGATAGAAAAAGATGCTGTTTCAGGAGCTTTGACCGCACTAAGGTCACAGCTTGATTCGAAACGCCGCGAGGAAAGCCAGGCACTTGCCGCCTACGAACGCGAGGCCGCTCTGGCAAACATTCAGGGACAGGCGCAGACAAAACTGACTACGCTTCGCCGAGAGATAGACACGCAGCGGAACCTTTTGGATACGTACACACAGCGGCTTAAGGAGCAGGAACTTGCGCTCCAAAGTGAGGCGCCGGATAACATCAAGATCGCAGCACAGGCACAAGGTGCGGGCGTAGTCGGGCCAAATCGCGGTAGAAATATTCTGGTTGCGTTCCTGTTGTCATTGGCGGCAGGTGTCGGTCTGGCGTTCCTGCTTGATTATCTTGATGATTCGGTCAAATCATCTGACGACATCGGGCGAAATCTCGGATTGCCGACACTTGCGCTGATACCGCATTATCTTGGTACCGAGAAGAAACGGCTCAAGCTTGCAGGAGCTAACGGTAACGGAGGTTCGCCTGGTTCAAGCCTGGTCGCGCTCGAAGAGCGCCATTCGCCGATGGCCGAAGCGTACCGGCACCTCAGAACTTCGCTGCTGTTCTCATCCGCAGGCAAGCCGCCGCAGACCATACTGGTCACGTCGTCACAGCCCTCTGAGGGTAAGACCACAACGGCGATAAATACAGCGATCACACTGGCGCAATCGGGCACAGAGGTCGTTATACTTGACTGCGATTTTCGCCGTCCGCGACTGCATACGCATTTTGACCTGGACAACACACAAGGGCTGACGAATTATCTTTCGGGCGAACGCAACACGCAAAACATGATCAAATCGTGTCGCGGCCTGCCCGGACTAAAGGTCATTACCAGCGGCCCGATTCCGCCGAACCCGGCAGAGCTTCTCAGCTCGAACGAGATGAAGAACCTGCTGCAATTCCTTCGCGGCAAGTATCGCCACATCATCATCGATTCGCCGCCGGCGATATCGTTTACGGATGCGGCCATTCTTTCTACTCAGGTCGATGGAGTTGTTCTGGTTGCCATGGCAGGAAAAAGCTCGATGCACCTGATGAGGCGTTTCAAACAGCGTCTCGGCAGTATCGGTGCACGCATATACGGCGTGGTTCTGAACGGTATAAAATCCGGTTCTGTGGAATACGAATATTACGGCTCAGGCTATTACGAATATTACCGTCAGGGCGAGAACGATATGACAACGCCGAGAATGGAAGATGCCGGGCCGGTTCATGAAACGAACGGAGAAAGATAACCGCGAAGAGATGTAAGCCAATGAGGCATCGGATCAAAAGAGCCGGGGCGAACGCTTGCAAGACGTGAATTAACAGGACGAGGCGCCGGACGATCAAGGTCGGCGCCTTTTATTTTTGAGACAAGTTCGCTTTTGGCACCTATTACATCACAGGCCGTTGCTGCGAAACCGTAATATGTTGTGCCTTCACCGATATTGGCGAGGTGAAATATTCCTGAAGCTTTTGATAATGCAAGCTCTCTCAATCTAAGAGCCAGATCATAGCTGTTGGTTGGTGTGCCGAATACATCACCGATGGCGGTAAAAGGCTTCTTTTCTTCAAGCATTTCAGGTATCTTGCTGAGGAAGTTTATGCCGCCCGGGCCGTAGATCCATCCTGCACGGACGATGATCGCCGCCGGATAAGCGGCTTCTGTTCTTAGCTCGCCTTCGTATTTAGAGCGGCCGTAAACGCTGATCGGGTCGGGCGTATCTTCTTCTGTATAAAAGCCTTCTTTTTTGCCGCCGAAAACATAATCGGTTGAGATAGAGACGAAAGCAGAACCGCTCTCTTTACAGGCAAGTGCAAGATTTTCCGGGCCGTCAGCATTTGCGGCGTAACAGGCGGCTTCTTCAGTTTCTGCGAGATCGACATTGGTAAAAGCTGCACAGTTAATAACGGCGTCCGGTTTTTCGAGGTCAATGACTGACATCGCGGCTTCGCGGTCGGCTATGTTCAGCCGGGCGCGGTCAAGCGCGACAACCTCGTCGCCGAGTTCGCGGCAAACCTGAGCTGCTGTTCGTGCGACCATTCCGTTTGATCCTGTTATCAGTATTTTCATCGTGTCGATCTATCGGCATACCAAGCTATTGTCTCTCTGATACCGTTTTCCCAAACGACCTGCGGTTTCCAGCCGAGTTCGGCCTCGGCCTTTCGCGGAGCAATAGCGTAGCGGCGGTCGTGACCGGGGCGATCGGTGACAAATTCTATCAGACTTTCAGGTTTGTTAAGTTCGCTAAGGATGAACCGCACCACATCGAGATTTCGTTTTTGGCAACTCGCTCCGATGTTGTATATTTCGCCTGAACGTCCCTTCTCATAAGCAAGCAAGATCGCCCGGCAGTTATCATCGACATGTATCCAGTCACGGATGTTCATTCCGTCTCCATAGACAGGCAGGGGTTTGTCATCAAAGGCGTTTGTTATCGCGAGCGGGATCAGCTTTTCTGGAAACTGCCGCGGGCCGTAGTTATTGCCGCTTCGCGTAATTACGGCATCAACGCCATGCGAAACGACAGCAGCACGAACAAGCATTTCGGCAGCGGCCTTTGACGCGGCATAGGGCGAATTTGGTTTCAGCGGCGATGATTCTGTAAAGAGATCGTCTTCGTTTTCAGATAGGCTGCCCATCACCTCGTCGGTCGAGATCTGTATGAAACGCTTCACTTTTTTCTCGCGGGCGGCGTCCAGCAAGACCTGTGTTCCAACCACGTTTGTCTGAATGAACTTGTGAGCGGAATCGAGGCTTCTATCAACGTGTGATTCGGCGGCGAAATTGAAAATGGCTTCGCAGTTTTCGGGAATTTCCTTACGCACCGCGTCGCGGTCGCAGATGTCGGCGTGGATAAAATGATGGCGGCGCTCATCGACGCCTTCGAGGTTAGCCATGCTGCCGGCATAGGTCAGCGCGTCGATATTTATCACGGACGCATCAGGATACGCACCCAACAGCGTCCGGACAAATGCCGATCCGATAAATCCGGCTCCGCCTGTTACCAGAAATACAGACATTTTTGAAGATAAGTACCTAGAACGAGTCAATCTTTCGGTGATCAGCCTCGCGCATCTGTCTTAACATCATATCCGCAAAGCGCCGTGGCGAATCAATGTCTTTCAGGACGATCTGCGTTGCATCGGTTCCTGCGTTGTCAACGATGATGTCGCCAAAACCGAGAATACGCTGGAAAACTCCTGCCCTTACCGTGACGTCCTGTATCCGGCGAAGCGGAATGTTTACGGTCGTTCGTGAGATGAGGCCGGTATCGATCTCCAGCTTTGAATCGGACAGCGTATAGCGGACAAGCTTTTTGCGCAGATGATAGAAGCCCGGAATGATGAACAGCAAAAGCCCAAAAATAACTCCGGGCAAAGCACCGATCGCCGGAAGGAACACGCTAAGGATCGCCACCAGCATTAAGGCAACAAAAGCTGTCAAGGCATAACCAAGCCAGACGAATTTCAGCGTCGGCGTTATTGAAAAAAGCCGTCTTTCTTCAATAGCGTCGTCAGGCCGTTTAGATACAGCATCAGCCCTTTGCGCAAGGCGCGTCACTTCTTCGTCATCAAGCGAAGTGCCGCATTTTTTGCAGAAGAGAGAATCGTCGGCGTTTTCCGCACCACATTTTGGACAGAACATACGGCTAGTTTAGTGTCATTCTGAAAATATCTCAAAATTCGGGACAAAAAAAGCGGCCGTAAATTTCGGCCGCAAGTCTTAAGACCAGTGGAGTAGAGAACTTTTTATTGGGTCATTGATTTACCAGCATCATCTGGCCGTTCGGCATTCTGACCGTCATCGGCGGCGGTTCATAAACCGTCAGCGGACGCGAATCTTTCTGATCGACCGAAGCGGTCTGAACGCTCGACGGGCGAGACGTGTTGACGTATGTCGGGTTAGATATTGTGTTGTAACGGGCTGAAATGCGTCTGACATATTCCTGCGTTTCACGATAGGGCGGGATGTTTCTTCCAAATTTCAAAACCGCGCCTTCGCCCGCGTTGTAACCTGCCAGTGCAAGCACAACATCCTGATCGAAATAATCCAAAAGCCAGCGCATATACTTAACACCGGCGTCTATATTCTGTTTCGGGTCGTAGATCTTTGTAACGCCAAAGCGTCTTGCGGTCGCAGGCATTAGCTGCATCAGGCCGCTTGCTCCCTTATGAGAGGTCGCCTTGATCTTGAACGAAGATTCCTGATGCATCTGAGCATAGATCAGCAGCGGATCGATCCGGTAGCGGATACTGGATTCGACAATGAGAGCGTCGTGAACGGCATTGCCCGTGGTAAATCCGCGAAGGTGCGTCCCGGTTCCCATTGCCAGCCTTGTTGCTCGGCTTTCGCGTGTCGCCATTCCGTCTGAAACGCTAGCGGTCTTTTTCACGCCGTTTCCGGCCGGTACCGGAACGGTCACCCAGCGTCCGTTTCGCTTGACCCTGCGTGTTTTCGAAGCTTCCGGGACAGGCGGTGGTGGCGGTAATTGGATGGTCACGCCGCCTGCAATGTCAAAATTGTCCAACGTCCGCATGTTAGACTGCGCGAACGCGGCCGAAGCGACAACCATTGTGACCAGCGAAACTGTCAGAAACTTATTCATTTGAGGATGCAGATCCTGTATTGTTCAGTATTTGCCGATAGGGACGGCGATGAATGAGTTTGGCAAAGATTCCACAACCGAAAGACGTCTTTCTATAAAAGACAAAGCCAAACTTGATATAGCGTAACAAAAATATACAAAAATGCAAAACATTGTTAATGTTTGCGAATTTGATAATAGCACATCACCGGAGAATAAGAAAACAAATTTCTTTAAGAGATTTTCTTCTTTTTGAGGAAACGGAGTATCTTATCTTTATGCTGTACCTGTCACAGATACTGGGCCGTCCGATAAATGATGCTCGCGGTGAGCGGATCGCCGTCATCAATGACGTGCTGGTCCGATACGGAAGCGAGGATTATCCGCCTGTGATCGGTGTCGTGGCACGATTTAGAAGGCGGAATTTCTTTATTCCAGGGCGAAATATCGGTACATTTGGCGAGCATGGCGTAAAGATGAATTCGGCAAAGCTTGACCTGACACCTTTTGAAAGGCGCGAGGGTGAAGTTCTGTTGGCAAAGGATGTTCTGGACAATCAGCTGATAGACGTTGACGGAAAACGCGTCGTTCGGGTCAACGACGTGCAGATGATACCGGCAGGCGATGAATGGCGGGTTTCGGGAGCAGATGTCAGCTTTCAGGGATTTCTTCGCCGATTGATGCCAAAGGGGTTTTACGGCAGTGACCGTGTGGTCGAAGTGCTTGATTGGGCCGATGTCGGTTATCTGGCGACGGATACTGCAACCGCCACAGTTCAGCTCAAATCATCAAAGGACAAGCTTTCACGGCTGCATCCTGTAGAGATAGCACAGCTGGCGGAAACCCTTTCACCGATACACCGCACTGAGGTCGTGGAAAGCCTTGATAACGAGATCGCGGCAGATACGCTAGAAGAGATGTCAACCGAGGCACAAGCACGCATTCTGGAAGACATGGACGGCGAACGCGCCGCAGACATTCTGGAAGAGATGTCGCCGGATGATGCCGTGGATGTTCTCGGTGAACTTTCAGAGGAAAAGGCGCAAGAGCTTTTCAATCTGATGGAAGACGAAGAACGTGCCGACGTTGCCGAACTGATGGAGTTTGAGCATGACACTGCTGGCGGCCTGATGACCACAGAGTTCGTTGTCTTTCCGAGAAAATTTACGGTTGGCGACGCGATTGAACGGCTAAGGGAAATGGCGGAAACGCCGAACATGATCTATTACCTCTATATCGTAGAGGAAGAAGGGTCATGGAAACTCTGCGGCGTCATCACGCTGCGTGTTCTGATACTCGGCGAACCTGAAACTCTGTTGGAGGACATAATGAGAACGGATTATCGCGTCGCACATCCGTCTGATCTGGCCGATGATACGGCACGCACGATCGCCGAGTATAATCTGCTTGCCCTGCCCGTTGTAGATGACGAAGGTGACATTGCGGGAATCATAACGGTTGATGACGCGATGGAGATATTGCTGCCAAAGAATTTTCAAAGGCGTCATTGAACGTGCATTGTTTCCTCTGGAGCTTTGCGGATGTTTTATTTGATATTGCCACTAAGACCCGAAGACGCTAAGTTACGCAAAGTTTTTCTTGGCGGTTCTTTGTGCCTTAGCGGCTTTGTGGCTGTTCGATCTGAGATCTTGCCACGAAGACCTGAAGACGCCAAGTTTCGCAAAGGAAGAAAAAAACTCTATCGCGTGAGCCGGGTTTGGGAACAGCTTTCAGCGATCACAAGACAGCTATCAGTTTTACGCAATAATAAATGCTTACGAAAACTGCTCTACGCCGACATACTTTTTGAGATGGCAGCTATCTCATCCATGATCGTCTGCATATCCATTGCCTTTCCGGCCTCGGTCTCCACTAAAAATTCTTCATTAGAAAGGCGTTCACTGAGCTGTCCCAGATAGGATTCGCGAAAGAGGCGTTCGGCCGGTTCTATCTTATATCCTACCGATTCGCGCATTGATTCCGCCGCTGCGGCGAGCCGTGCGGCCTGAAGCGGATCATCTTTCAGCAGGGCGATGCGTGCAAAGCCGTCGAGAGAAAGCGATGTCGTTATCTTGTTCTTCAGGTCAACGGCTATTTCAAATGCTTCGGCAAAGCAATTCAATGCAAGCTCGGGGTCGTTAAGCTCAACACATGCGGTCGCAAAATTGTTCAGCGCGTCGCCAAGAGCCGCACGGCGGCCGATCTTTCTGAAAAGCTGAACTGACTCTTTCATCAGCGGGCTAGCCTTTTCATAATCACCTGCTGCCCGATAAAGGTCTCCCAAAAAACTGAGCGACATTGCAACGCCCAGATCATCGCCGAGGCTTTTGCTGATATCCATGCCGCGAAGAAAATGCTGTTCCGCTCCTTCGGCGTCGCCGCTCTGCATCAGCACAAGGCCCAAACCGCGACACGATATTGCAATGCCCTGTGCATCACCGGCTTCTTCGCCGGCGGCAAGGCCTGCTACGTAGGCCGCACGAGCTGCCTGATGATCTCCGCGAAAACGTGCCGCCAGGCCAAGGCCGTTCATCAGCTTAAAGCGTGCTCCGGCGGGCGGTTCTCCGGCGGATGATGCCGCCATCAGCCAATCAAAGCCTTCGTTAAGATGGCCGTGCAGGATCCAGAAATTCCTCAGTGCAACTGCCATTCTAACCGCCAGTAAAGGTTCGTTAGCAAGCGTCCACCGCATTGCGGAGCGAAGATTGTCATGATCCTCATCCAGACGGTCAAGCCATTTTGCAGAATCAGCGGTTTGGATATGCCGCTCGGCCTCTTCGGCAATGGCGGCAAAGTATTCAGCATGACGGTGTTGGGTCTCATTTTCCTCACCGCTCTGGCTTAGCATTTCATTTGCATATTCGCGGACGACATCCAGCATCTGTAGGCGCAGGTCGCCGCCTGGCAATTCGCGCCGGGTTACAAGGCTTTTTTCGGTCAGTGACGCAATAAGTTCATAAGGTTCAAGCTCAGCCGAACTTGTCACCTTGCAAACATCTTCAGCCGCCTCTAGGCGAAAGCCGCCACGAAATACCGAGAGACGGCGAAACATCTCCTGTTCGGGTTCGCTAAGCAGGTCATAGCTCCATTTGACCATTCCGCGCATCGTCCGGTGACGTTCCGGGCGGTCATCGTGTCCGCCGCCCAGAAGCGAAAGCCTGTCGCCGAGCTTTTTCAAAATTGCCTGCGGTGAAAGAACTCGCATTCGGGCTGCGGCAAGCTCTATCGCAAGCGGCAAACCCTCAAGCCGCGAACATATTTCTGCAATTACCGGAGCATTTTGTTCCGTCAACGTAAAATTTGGCCTGACCTTTTTTGCACGGTCGGTGAAAAGAAGTACGGCGACATTCTTCAAAGCCTCGTGAACATCTGATGACGGAAGCTCGAGCGGCGGGACGATGACCTCGCGTTCTATTGAAAGATTTAACGTCACGCGGCTGGTGACAAGTATCTTTAATCCGCTGTTCTTTTCCAGCAGGTCCAGGACAACTCCTGATCCTGCCTCTAGCTGTTCGAAATTGTCCAATACCAGAAGAAGCCGTTTTTCCCGAAGGTATTCAAAGACAAGATCGGATACCGAACTGCCGCCGCGATCTTCTATGCCGAGGGTGTCTGCTATGGCGGGAACGATAAGATCGCTCTTTGTAACGTTTCCAAGTTCGATCAGAAAAACGCCGTCAGCCATGTCCGGCAACAGCTCGGTCGCGGCGGCTTCGGCAAGGCGTGTCTTACCTGTTCCGCCGATGCCGGTCAGGGTGACAAGCCTTGTTTTTGTATCGCGGAGCAGCGACGCGATCATTCTTATCTCATTATCTCTGCCGACCATTACGTCATGACGTTCGGGCAGATTGTTCGGATGAAATGTGCGATCTTTGATGTCCTTGCCGGTTATCCTGTCAGCTGCGACTTCGGTCGTAGCCTGTTCAAATACGAGCGTCTTTTCCTCTTTGTGTATCCGTTCGTAGAGAACGGGAGTATTCTCGGCAATACTGTCGAAACGCGTCTCGAGTCCTTTAAGCTCGGTAAAAAGTTCTTTGCATGATGGGAACCGGTCATCAGCGCGTTTGCGCAGGCATTTTGATATAACGCTCTGGAGCGATGCAGGAACACCCGGCACAAGCGATGCCACAAGCGGCGGTTCGCTTGTCAGAATGAGGGCAAGAGTATCAGCGGCGGTCTCACCGACAAAAGGCTGAACGCCGGTCAGCATCTCAAAGATACAGATACCGAGGCTCCATACATCTGTCCGGCCGTCTATCGGAAAACCGCGAGCCTGTTCGGGCGACATGTACGAAGCAGTTCCGACGATCATTCCGTCGCGTGTTACGCTTATATCCTTAAGATCGGATATTCCACCGGAGATCTGTTTGGCAAGGCCAAAATCGAGCAGCTTTACGCGACCGCCGGGCGTGACGATCATGTTCGCGGGTTTGACGTCGCGATGAACTATTCCGATGTCGTGTGCGGCAGCAAGTGCGTCAGCAGCCTGTGTGGCTATGTTCAGGGCTTGATGAAGTCCTCTGCGGCATCGGACGATCATCTGTGCCAGAGTTTCACCTTCGACGAACTCCATCGCGATAAAAGGCCGGTCACCTTTATCATTTATCTCATGGATCGTGCAGACATTTGGATGATTCAATGAAGATGCCGCACGAGCTTCGCGAAGAAAACGTGCAACGTGGCCCGGGTCAGAGCAGAATTCTTCCGAAAGGAATTTGAGAGCGACCTTTCGCCCGAGGTTTTCATCGTTTGCAAGAAAAACCTCACCCATTCCACCCTTTCCCAACAAAGAGAGGATCGTAAAATGTTCGATAGTGCTGCCAGGGACCATCAGTTTAAAGGTTCGCGGCTAAATTATATCATTTACAATGTTTTGCCCTCATCCCAGAGCGTCGTCAGGGATATCGAATGGCGATTGTGCGGGAACAAAACGCAGAAAACACGAAATAAAAAGTTGTTGTTGGGTAAAGGAATTTGATAAAATCTGTGGTTCAGAAAATAAAAAAGGAGCAAACGATCATGAAACGGAAAAGCATATTATTTGTGGCATTGTTTTTGTTTATCGCGCTTATCTCCGGCCCGACCGTATCTGCCGATGGAATTGAGGTAGGAACAAAGCTTGAGAACTTTAAGATGACCGCGACCGACGGTAAGGAATATTCCTTTGACGAGCTAAAGGGAAAGAACGGAGCCGTTATCGTTTTTCTCTCAGCTCAATGTCCGGTTGTGAAAGCATATATCGAAAGGATCGACAAAATTGCGGCTGAATACAAAGAAAAAGGCATCAATTTTATTGGCATCAATTCAAATAACCGCACAGCCGAATCACTTGAATGGGTGACAAATGACGCAGCTGAGAATTTCAAATTCAAGATGCTGATCGACACTGACAATAAGCTTGCCGATCAGTTCGGAGCAACAGTTACACCTGAGGTCTTCTACTTCAGTGCCGACAACGTACTCAAGTATCACGGTGCTATCGACAATGACCGTTCTGGCAAGAATATTCAGGAACAGTTCCTACGCACTGCTTTTGATGAAGCTCTTTCCGGCAAGGGTATCGAAAAGGCACGCACAAATGCATTTGGCTGCACCATCAAGCGTGTGGGCATGGCAGGCAAATAAGCATAATGATACAAAGCTTTATATACAGAACGGGAAACGTGCTTTTGGCGGCGTTTCTCGTTTTGTTCTTTTTCATAGCCGGAGCTGACGCACAGAATGTGACCGCGAAGGTAACGAAAATAGATGAAAAGGCATTTGCCGAGCTTATCAAACCCGGCGAGAAACCTTTGCTCATCAATTTTTGGGCAACGTGGTGTGTTCCGTGTGTCGAGGAGTTTCCTGACCTTGTAAAGATCGACAAGGAGTATAAAGGAAAGATAGACTTTATAACCGTATCGCTCGATTTTGAGGAAGAGCTTGATGCCGCGGTCCCAAAGTTTTTGGCCGAGATGAAAGCAGAGATGCCGACATTTCTGCTGATAACGCCTGACGAGACAGCTGCTATCAAATCGGTCTCAAAGGACTGGCAGGGAGGTCTGCCGTTCACTGTGCTGTATAGACCAAATGGTGAGATAGTGTATTCGCACCAGGGAGTTGTCAAGCATGCGGTGTTGGCGGACGAGATCAATAAACTATTGCCAGCGGCAAACGAAAACTGATTCTTTTTTGAGGCTGTCATTTATTGACAGCTTTTTATTTCAATGATAATTTCATCTGTGAAATATCATTTCACCGGAGGCAGATATGTATAGAAAGATCGAGGATTTTCAGAACGCATGGAATTATGAGGCCGAAATGACCGGCAAGGTCATACATACGCTGACGGACGAAGCGGCACAGCAAAAGGTGACCGAAGACGGGCGTTCGCTTGGCTTTTTGGCGTGGCATCTGGCGGTCACACCGGGAGAAATGCTTGGGCTGGTAGGGCTGAACATCGACGGCCCGCACCACGAAGCGGAACCTATTCAAAGCGTTGCTGAGATCTCAGCCGCTTATGAAAAAGCGGCAAGTTCCGTTGCTGATGAGGTCACCAAAAACTGGACGGACGAAACTTTACTGCAAACGGACGAGATGTACGGCGATACATGGTCACGCGGGATGACGCTATTCTATATGATCGCACATCAGGCACATCATCGCGGGCAGATGACCGTTCTGATGCGGCAGGCGGGATTGCCCGTTCCCGGCATCTACGGCCCTTCAAAAGAGGAATGGGCCGCAATGGGAGCACCCGCATTGCCATGACGCCTTTATGGAATCTCTATCTCGTGATAATCGCCAGGAAGGGTTTGGTTAACGACTTCTCGAATAGTGTTTGTCTGCTTGCTGATACGAGGCCAAGAGGTTGAAAGAAGGACAATTATTGCAATACGCCGCTCACTAAGGTCTTGTTGGTATCGTAAATTTTGGTCGGTCGTGATAAGTATCTCGTATTGGCCGCTTTCCGCTTTTGCAAGCAGTTCGCCATTTTCGAGTGTTTGCTATCCCTGTTCGTAAGCGGTCTCAACCAAATGTTCTGCCAAAGCTTTGCGCAAAGGCACAGGCGTACCTTGATCGAACAATATCTTCATACAGTGGCCAATTCACCCAACCAAGCTAACCTATGATCCAAAACTGCCAGAACCTGTTCGCGTTTTACGCCCGGAAACCATTCGATAAAGTCATCTATTGATGCCCCGTCCTTTAGATTTTCAAAAAGAGCGGTTATAGGCACACGGGTTCCCTTAAAGACCCATTCGCCGCTTACTTTTGCCGGATCACGCTCGATCATCTTTTCCATGGTTAAGCGGTTCATATTTACTACCTCATCTCTAAAATACCACTATTTTATGACCTGCTGCTAACTAAATTAATTCGATAAATCGACATACCATCCTCAAAGCGATAGAATAACTGTTTTGTTTTTTGCTCAGTGAGTTAACAGAAGATGAACAATACAGTGATCACACCTGAAGTAGTTGCGCAGCATAATCTAACGCCCGAAGAATACGGCCGGATAAAGGAAATAATGGGCCGTGAGCCTAATCTGACCGAACTCGGTATTTTCAGCGTGATGTGGTCAGAGCATTGCTCATATAAATCATCGCGCATTCATCTGAAACGTCTGCCGACGAGCGGCCCGCGTGTCATCGTGCCGCCGGGCGAGAATGCCGGCGTTGTTGATATCGGTGACGACTGGTGGATCGCCTTCAAGGTCGAATCACATAATCACCCAAGTTTTATCGAACCGTTTCAGGGAGCAGCAACCGGTGTCGGCGGAATACTTCGTGACGTTTTCACGATGGGGGCTAGGCCTGTGGCGGCGATGAACAGCCTGAGGTTCGGGCCGCTTGATGATCCGAAATACGGAAATCGAAACCGTGCGATATTAAAAGGCTGTGTCGAGGGCATAGGGCATTACGGCAACTGTTTCGGTGTTCCAACCATCGGCGGCGAGGTCGTTTTTGACGAATCGTACAGCCTGAATCCGTTGGTAAATGCGTTCGCATTGGGGCTTGTAAGAAAAGATCAGGTCTTTTTCGGAAAGGCTGAGGGCATCGGCAATCCGGTGCTTTATGTAGGAGCAAAAACAGGCCGCGACGGCATACACGGCGCCACGATGGCGTCGGCTGAATTTGACGAAGAGGCACTCGAAAAAAGGCCGACGGTTCAGGTCGGCGACCCTTTCCTTGAAAAGCTTTTGCTTGAGGCGTGCCTAGAGGCAATGCGGAGCGGAGCCATTGCGGGTATTCAGGACATGGGAGCCGCGGGTTTGACGTCATCTTCGGTCGAAATGGCCGCTCGTGCCGGAACCGGGCTTGAGCTTGACCTGACGCTCGTTCCGCAGCGTGAAGAAGGCATGACAGCTTATGAAATGATGCTGTCAGAATCGCAGGAGCGAATGCTGATAGTTGCCCGCAGCGGCCGCGAGCGCGAGCTGGTTGAGATATTCAACCGCTGGGATCTCGACGCGGTCGTTATCGGCAAGGTGATAGAAGGCGACAGGCTGAGGATATTGCATAACGGCAATGTGGAAGCTGATATGCCCGTAATGGCATTGACAGATGAAGCTCCGAAATACGAAAGACCTCTTGCACCGCCGAGAAGCAGAGACGCAGAGCAACGTTCTGCTCCAGACTTCAAACTCCAGACCCAAGACTTACAGCAGGCCTTGAAAACCCTGCTTGCTTCGTCAAATATCTGTTCCAAACATTGGGTATATGAACAATATGACACGATGGTACGGACAAACACGGCAGTTTTGCCGGGAGCCGATGCTGCTGTTATCCGTATAAAGGAAACACGGCGAGCGGTAGCGATGTGTCTGGACGGTCCGGGCAGATATGTTGCCATTGATGCAAAAGAAGGAGCGAAACATGCGGTTGCCGAAGCGGCAAGAAACGTCGTCTGCGTAGGAGCACAGCCTATTGCGGTGACGAATTGTCTGAATTACGCCTCGCCGGAAAGACCTGAGGTGATGCGTGCTTTTTCTGATTCGATAGACGGCATGGCAGAGGCTTGTATAGCATTTGAAACTCCGGTCGTTTCGGGTAACGTGTCGCTCTATAACGAAACTGACGGCAAAGGCATCTTGCCGACGCCGACAATAGGCATGGTCGGCTTGATCGAGGACACAAGAAAGATAATCACACAGGGTTTTAAGAATGATGGCGACATCATCGCCCTGCTCGGCACAACAGGCGACGACCTTTCGGTCAGCGAATATGCAAAGGCTGTTGCCGGTGTTTCAACCCAGGAGATGATCGAACACGGTGTTTTGCCGCCGCTCGACCTTGTGCTTGAAAAGAAAGTTCAGGACACGTGCCTGCGTCTGGCTGATGAGATACTGCTGAGCTCTGCACACGACTGTTCCGAAGGCGGCTTGGCCGTTGCCATTGCCGAATCGTGTTTCTCTTCGCTAAACCGCGAAGCCGTCGGAGCCGAGATCGAACTGGAAAGCGGCGGCCTATCGACCGAGGCGTTGCTCTTCGGCGAATCGCCCTCGCGTATCGTCGTCAGTTTTGCCCCGGAAAACCTCGACCGCGTAAAAGAGATCGTCGGCGAATGTCCCTTTACCGTCATCGGCAACGTCGCGGACGATGTCCTGATAATAAAAGTGGACGGCACAGAAACCGTCTCCGCATCCGTCAGCGAACTCGAAGCGATATGGGAATCGTCGCTTGAAAAGAAATTGACTTAGGTATGGTTCGGACCGCATGTATGGCAGGTGAATAATCAGTATCCCTTTGAAAAACTTATGTCGTGGCTGTGCCATCACGCATCGCGGTCGGTGCTGCGCCCGACCGTCACGCTGCATAAAGCTCTAATGAGGCTGCGCCTCCGATCTTTTAGACAGAGGCACAGCCTCTTTCAAATAATGGGGAAAGTTTACGGTCGGGCATAGCTCCGACCGCAGTGCAATGCGGCACAGCCGAATCCGGTTTTTCAAAAGTCTCCGACAGAGGCTATTTTTTCCTTACACTCAATTCGTATCTGCTCTAGTGGTTTAGCTGTTAATGCCCGCCCTTATGGATCCTCTTATTTTTTGTGATTTAATGCTAGATTTACGTTTATATGCCTGCCGGAGTTTACCTACATATCCCATTCTGCAAGTCACGGTGTTCGTACTGTGATTTTGCGACGGATGTTTGGCGGAGCGGTGACGCGGTCGAGCGGTATGTAAGCGCCCTGTGTGCGGAAGTCTTGAGTCATGAGTCGGGAGTCGAGAGCAAAAGCCTTCATGCTCCAGACTCCGGACTCCAAACTTCAGACTCTATTTACTTTGGCGGCGGGACGCCTTCGTTATTGACGCCGCCGCAGGTTGAAAAGATATTAAACTCACTAAGCTCTGTGTTCTCTGTGGCCAATGACGCCGAGATCACGATGGAGATGAATCCGGCGACGGTCACGCCGGAAACGTTGAGGGCGTATCGCGAGCTTGGCATTAACCGCGCGAGTTTTGGAGTGCAGACGTTCAATGACCGTGACCTGAAACTCTTGGCTCGCGGACACGACGCCGATGACGCGCGGAACACTTTCAAGATGCTGCGCGATGCGGGGTTTGATAACATCAGCCTTGATCTGATCGCCGGTCTGCCGGGGCAAACGCTTGAGGACTGGTCGCGAAACCTTGAAGAGGCGATCGCGATGCAGCCCGAACATATATCGCTATATCTTCTTGAGATCCATGAAGGAACGCCGCTGGCGAATCAGATAAAAAGCGAACGCCGTCCGCTGCCTGATGAAGATCTTGCTGCGGAAATGTATGAGGTGATGCTTGAACGGCTTGCGGTGGCAGGCTATAAACAATACGAGATCTCAAATTTTTCAAGACCCGGTTTTGCCTCGCGGCACAACACAAAATATTGGCGGTTAGAACCTGTTTACGGTTTCGGGGTTTCGGCACATTCATTTGACGGGCGGGAACGCTATGCCAACGAGCGCGACACCGCAAAATATATTCAGATGATCGGGAATGAAAAAGATGCCGAGGTCTTTCGCGAAACACCTGACGTCGCGTCAGAATATATTTTCCTCGGCCTGCGGCTGACCGAAGGCGTTTCGTTGAGCGGTTTCAGGGACATGTTCGGTAAAGACATTCTTTCATTGTATGCAGACGACATTGGCAGGATAATAAATGCTGGACTGGTGGAAGTTTCGGGCGATAGAATGCGTTTGACCAAAAAAGGGATGTTATATTCCAACGAAGTTTTCGAGGTGTTTGTATGAATAAAGAGGATGTGTTCTTTCGGTTTGGCATTGGGATCTGCGTCTTGGTGTTTTACGTTTCCAGCCTGGCGTTTGGTCAGGCGTTGCCCGAACCCGAACGCGATTTTCGTGCAGTTTGGATAGCGACGGTCGATAACATTGATTTCCCTTCAAAAAAAGGCATCTCAGAAGCAGAGCAAAAAGCTGAGATCATCCGCGACCTTGATCTTGTTCAACGCCTGCGCATGAACGCTGTCGTCTTTCAGGTGAGGCCGGCGGCGGATGCGTTGTACAGATCTGAGATCGAGCCGTGGTCAGAATATCTGACCGGACAGATGGGAAAGCCGCAGAACCTCGACCCGTTGGAATTTCTAGTTGCCGAGGCACACAAGCGAGGCATTTTAGTTCACGCGTGGTTCAACCCGTATAGAGCATATCATCCGTCGGCTACGACGATGTCAGACAGGCATATCTCAAAGACAAGGCCGGAACTTGTTCGCCAGTACGGCAAATATCTTTGGATGGATCCGACCGATACGGAAGTTCAAAAACTAAGTATCCGTGTTATCCGCGATGTTGTCAGCCGATATGATATAGATGGCGTTCATTTTGATGATTATTTCTATCCATATATCGAAAAAGATGCTGAGGACAAGGATATTCCTTTTCCCGATGACAAGAATTGGGAAGCATATCTGAAAACTGCCGGGAACAAGGCGATGAGCCGTTCGGATTGGCGGCGAATGCACGTCAACAATTTTATCGAAGCGGTCGGCCGCGAGGTCAAAAAGACAAAACCGCACGTGATGTACGGCATCTCGCCGTTCGGTATCTGGCGGCCGATGCCTGAACTAGGCATCGAAGGTTTTGATGCGTACGAAGGATTGTATGCAGATTCACGCAAATGGCTGCGTGACGGCACGGTCGATTATTTTACGCCGCAGCTCTACTGGGAAACGGCCAGAAGGGCACAGAGCTATCCTATTTTATTGGATTGGTGGAAGGGTCAAAATCCGAAAAAACGCCACATCTGGCCCGGCCTGGCAACATATCGAATTGGACGCAATGAGGATTTTACCGCAAAGGAAATCATCAGCCAGATCGGCCGGACACGTCTTGCAAAAGAAACTCGCGGATCTGTTTTCTTTAATTTCAAATCGATAAGGAATGACACCGGCGGCATACAGGAAGAATTGCTTGAGAACGTCTATCGGCGTTCAGCGATCATACCGCGGTCACCGTGGATAAAGGCCAAGGCTCCGTCAGCTCCAAAGGTGACGATAGAGCGCGGGGCAGAATTTACCGTGGCCAGATGGACCGATAGAGGAAACGTGAAAGCATTCTGGTTCGTTGTTTATGCAAAAGACAAGAATGGATGGAGCCATTCTGTGCTGCCAGCGAGCGAACGCTCGATAGCTCTTTCCAGCGAACGCGGCATAGAGAAGATCATCGTCAAAAGCGTTGACCGGCTTGGCAATATGAGTAAATAACGTCTGCTAGTTCAGCCGCTTTATCCGGCCTTCTACACGCGGAGAGATGGTTGCGTCCGGCGATCCTTTGATCGCTTTTTCAAACACCTCAGAATCCTTTGGAGCATCTTCTGCTTTCAGAAGTACTTTTGCGTTCTTGAACATCGTATAGCCGTCGCCGCCGCGTGTTACGAGAAAATCAGATGTTGCCAAAGTATATATCGCTTCGTCCGTCACCTTTTTTCCGTTAACCGTAGCTTCCAAAATACGCTGGCCGGGAAGTTTGCCTGCATCAAAGGTGAATTTAATTCCTGAGACCTGAGGAAAGCGTCCCGGTTCGTTGTCTTCGGCGGAACGTGCGACGCTGTGTTCCAAAATTTCCATCAGCATTTTGCCGCTGACCTCGACCTTTACGATGGGATTATTAAAGGGGAGCATCGACAACACATCGCGTTTTGTGAGCGGACCGGGATTATAGCTTAGGTCGGCACGTATCGAACCGCCATTGACGAAACCAATGTCGGCATCGACTGCTTTGCGGTATGCGTCAGCGATAAAGTTGCCGATGTCCGTTTCTTTTGAGCGGACGGAATGTGACAGTGCGTCGAGCGGAACCGACGTCGCACCAACGCGAACTTCCAACTGTTCGAGAATGTCTTTATACTTTGCCATCACCGGAGCAAAACCCGGTGCGTCAGCAATTTCATTTGTGACCGGGATCACTTCCCAATCCATGCTTTGCAGCTTGCCGGTCTTTTTGTCGATGAAAAGGTCAAATTTACCAACCTGCCGTGCATCTGCCCACATTTTGAAGATCGGTGTGCCGTTGGAAGCTGATTGAAGCAGAGTGTGTTCGTGTCCGCCGAGGATCAGGTCAATTCCCGCAGCGCAGCGAGCCAGGTGTTTGTCCTGAAACATGGACAAATGCGTCAGGGCGATGATCGTGTTCGCTCCGGCAGCCTTCATTTGCGGAATGATCGTATTTGCCGTTTTGCAGTAATCCTCGATCTGCAGATGATCTTCCATTGAGGAAGTTTCTTTTGTCTCGGGCAATAGTACGCCAAAAAATCCGATCTTGACGCCGTTGACCTCACGAATGACAAACGTCGGCAGATCGGCGAATATCTTTCGCGTTTTAGTATCGAATACATTAGAACCAAGCCATGTGAACTTCGATTCTTTTATGCGTTCCAGTATCTCTTCGGTCTTGATATCAAACTCATGATTGCCAAGCACAGAATAATCCAACCCTATCTGATTCCATGCTTCTATCATCTGTTTGCCGCGAAACGTACGCGTTTCAACAGAAGGAGAGACCGTATCGCCGCCCAGCGTCATGAATGTATTGGGATTTTCTTTTAACGTTTCCTGCTTTATAGTCATCACGCGGGCGAGTCCGCCGCGGGTTCCGCCGTCAACCGGCGTGAACTGATAAGTATCATTTAGATGAAGCAGAGTAATACGGACAGTATCGGACTGTTGGGGAAATGCCGATACGGCAAGTATCAGGAAAAGAAATGTCGCTGCTGAGGTTTTTAAGAATTTACTGAGCATCTTTTAAGCTATTTACCGTAAGGTATGTTCGAGCTTCCCACAGTTCGGGAAAGAATTTTTTACCAAGGGTTGTCTTTAGGTATCCGACGCCTTCCGAACCGCCAGTTCCGCGTTTCATTCCCAACATTCGTTCGACCATCTGGATATGATTGTATCGCCACGCGACTATCAGTTCGTCGTGTTCGATAAGCAGGTCCTGCATATTGTAAAGCTCGGGATATGTTTCAGGATGTGTCAGGATCTCGACGACCGCCGCGACCTTTTCATCATGAGAACCGGAGGCAAGACCTTGTCTTTCAACCAAAGCCCAGAAAGCATCGGCGAGCGAAGGTGAATCGAAACGTTTAGAGAGTCTTTCAAACGCGAAATCGTCGTTCTTGAAAGAATTCAATATCCGCTCATCCTTTGCTCCTGAGGAAAATTCCAGTTCACGAAACTGCATTGACTGAAAACCGCTGGCCGGATTCAATTTGTCCCTGAACTCCAAAAAGCCGATCGGGGCCATTGTTTCGAGAATGTGAATTTGTTTTACCAATATTCGTTCTATGGCGATAACGGCCTTTAATGAATGGTTGGCACGAAACATACGCCCTTCGTTTATCCACCCGACGGTGGCGTCAACTTCATGCAATATCTGCTTGAACCACAGCTCATAAGTTTGGTGGATGATGATGAAAAGAAGTTCATCATGGCTTTTGGGTTCAGAAAGTGTCTCTTGCAGTTCAATGAGTTCGCGAACCTTTAGGTATTTGTTGTAGGAGAGCGAGGTCCCCTTTCCGTATTCTTGTGTCATTGTACTTTTATCTATTGGATATGCGTAAGACAATCATCTTGTATGATGACATTTCTGTCAATTTGCGAAAAATCTGTGCAAAAGTAAAAAAAGTCTTGACACGGGCACTAAATATAAGTAAATTTTCTTTCGTCAACCAATATACAACAATGTCAAAAAGGGATCTTGAGGTTTAAGATTCGATATTTGTTTCTAAATGTTGAGTCCAACTTGAGTATTATCATGTCGATCTGTTGCGGCCTCCAGAGTCCAGCAAAAGATGTGATATGGACCGGTATTTTCGCATACCTGTCTCAGATAAATGGTTTAAAGAAGTTTAGGAGGAACTAAAAAGAATGGCTAAAACCGTAGGAATGGTCAAATGGTTCAATAACGCAAAAGGATACGGCTTTATTGAACAACCGGGTGAACAGGATATTTTCGTGCATTACAGCGCGATCTCCGGAGACGGCTATAAGACGTTGATCCAAGGCCAAGAGGTGGAATTTGAGGTCACCAACGGGCCAAAAGGCCCGCAGGCCGAAAACGTCAGCAAGGTTGCTTGAGCCTGATAGCCCTAAAGGGTTTTCAGCTTGAACAGGCCATGTGCTCACACACTAAAAGAGCGGTTCCGGTTGGCGCGGAGCCGCTCTTTCTTGTTTATAATCGCTATTTATTCTGCAACAGATCTCTTCACACAAGATCTTCACCGCGTGCACGCAGTGTTCTTCTCCACAATTCGCGATATGAGGTATAGCGGCTGACCAGGCCGTTCAGATGGTATTTCTGGCCGTAGTTGAGGCCGCGTCTATCAGCCAGTCTTTTTAGCTGAGCTTCGAGCCTTGCTCTGGCTTCGAGCGGCGGTCTTTTGGTCGCGCCGTTGAAATAGATATCAAAATCTATTTTAAGTTTCCTTATTGATTCTTCGACACGGGTGAGTTCCTGATCAAAAGCTGCGGCCTCTTCCATTCGCGAGGTCATTGGTCGGTAAAGTTTGTTTCCTATTGGGCGCATGATCTTATTCTGTGAAGGGGAAATGAGATAGGGCGCAAAAACACCCGCAGGATTTTAAAAATGATCAATAGGAAATCGATTCCAGAAATGCTCAAACAGGACATTTGCTTTGTTTCGGACGGATCACCTTTTAGAAGCGAACTCCGCCATGAACCCAACAAGGGTTTCGACGCCTTTCAAAGGCATTGCGTTGTAGATAGAGGCTCTGATACCGCCGACAGAACGATGGCCGCGTAAGCCGCTTAACCCCGCTCGCTCGGCCTCATTGCAAAAATCGTCTTCCATATCTTCACTTGTCAGGCGAAATGTGACGTTCATCAAAGAACGCGCCGACAGTTCGGCATGGCCGCGATAAAAACCGTCGCTTGAATCAATAGCGTCGTAAAGAAGTTTGGCCTTTGCCGCATTCCTAATTGCCATTTCTTGTGTTCCGCCCTGTTCGGCAAGCCATTCGCAAACAAGCCCGATCAGATAGATGCCCCATGTGTTGGGTGTGTTCGGCATCGATTCCGCATTGGCATACGACCTGTAATCAAGAAGGGTCGGCAGGCCGTTCGGAATGTTTTCGAGCAGGTCCTTGCGAATGACAACAACGGTGACGCCGCTTGGCCCGATGTTCTTTTGTGCACCGCCATAGATCAAGGCATATTTAGACACGTCAAAAGGCCGCGAAAGAATATTGGATGATGCATCACATACGACCGGAACGCCGCCTGCATCGAGGTCGTAGGGAAACTCCACACCGTCTATGGTTTCGTTAGACGTGTAGTGGACATAGGCAGCATCAGCAGAAAATCTCAGCTCGTCATTTGCGGGAATACTTCTAAAGCCGGTGTCTGCCGACGAAAATATCTCATTCACTGACCCAAATTTGGCAGCTTCAGCCAGAGCTTTTTTGCCCCACGCTCCTGTCGTTATATAGTCTGCCGATCTGCCATGCAGTAAGTTCATCGGCACCATAGAGAACTGCATGGTCGCTCCGCCCTGTAGGAAAAGAACCTCATGATCGTCTGAAAGGCCAAGAGCCGAGTGGAGGCCTTGACGAGCCGAGGTGAGCACCGCCTCGTAATCACTTGAACGATGGCTCATTTCCATAATGCTCATTCCGGTACCTCGGAAAGAGAGCAATTCTTCACGAGCTTTTTCCAGAACGGGAGCGGGAAGTATTGCGGGGCCGGCGCTGAAATTGTAAATGGCAGCTGACATTCGATTACGGTCTTTACTCTTTCATGGTTCGCTGAAAACCACAAAATGTATACGCAATAATTTTAACGGGAATCACGGAAACAGGCTAATTTGCCAAGGAGCATTTTATTTTTTGGGGAAAACGATTAAAATGCTAACTAAACTGTAAACTCGTGCTGGAGATCAGGCATCCAAAAATTAGTTTGGCATCGTCTTAGACGATATTCGGAGGAATTTATGTTCAACAAGAAGGTGATCGGCGCTCTTTTCGCGCTGGCATTTATGGTAGTCGGAGCTGCTAGCTCATACGCACAGGGCGGACCGGTTTACGGCGAAGTGAAGCTGAAAAAGGCCGATGGAACCGAAGTTCCGGTCGAGGGAGCCTTGATAGAGGCGTATCGTACGGATACTACGAGCGGAAAGCTTCCATCAGCAAAGACCAACAGCAAGGGTGAGTTCTCATTTGCGAGCATTCAACACGGTCACGTTTATGCTATCGCAGTAAGCGCTCCGGGCGCGGGACCGCGCGTTACTCCCGATATAAAGGCCGGCGGCCCAAAAGTACTCGTTCTTCTAGATGAGGGCGACGGAAGGAGAGTAGAAGAGGATGAGGTCCGCGAACTGATAAAGGTTGCGGGGATGTCCGAGGAGGAAAGGAAAAAATCTGACGCGGAATATCAAAAGCAGCTGGAAAAGTATAATGCTGAAAAAAAGAAGGCTGAAGATAATCACAAAATAGTTTCTGCAGCTCTTGATGCTGGCGACAAGGCCTTTAATGCCAAGGATTACAACACGGCGATCGCGAAGTTTGACGAAGGCATCAATGCCGATCCCGACTTTGAAGGAAGTGCTCCCGTTCTGCTTAATTATAAAGGTGTCGCTTTGAGGTTGCGGGGTTTTGAGGCTTACAGGCGATCAGCCCAAGCAGGAGCAGACAGAGCCGCTGAAATGGCAACGGCAAAGGCAGATCTCAATGCCTCGGCAGATGCTTTCGCACGCGGACTTGAGATCCTGAACACAAAAACCAACAACGATGCGAGCATTAAAGAGAATATGACCAATACTCGCAAGAATATTCTCACAAATTTTGTCGAGACACATCGTTTGCTGGTTTTGACCAAGGCTGATTCATCACGTGTGAAGGACGCTATACCGATCTTTGCTGAATACCAAAAGGTCGAAACGGACAAGGCTCTGAAGGTGAAGGCAATGGTAACGCTCGGAGATATTTTACGTGAGGCGGGTGAGGCAGATGACGCTATCACGGCGTACAGAGCGGTTTTGGTTGAAGAACCAAAGAATGCTGATTCGCTTGCAGGGCTTGGTCTATCGCTATTCAACGTAGGGGTCAGCAATGATAACAAAGAACAAATGCAGGAAGGTTTGAACCTGATGCAGAGCTTTGTTGAATCGGCTCCTGACTCTCACTCATTGAAGGCAAGTGTGCAGGCTGCCATCGAGTTTCTAAAGACAGATATGAAGATGACACCGCAGAAACGCGGCCGCTAATTCTTAAGTATTCCAGATCAAAAAATGCCGTTCTTTTTTGGGACGGCTTTTTTGTGTCATAAAACCTGTTCCTGTGGTGTTTTTCCTCTGACAGACAGAAAAACAAACACATTATTTGGAGGAAAACTTATGCGGAAGAATGGTTTCTGCGACGCACGGCGGATATTGTTCGCATTTATAGTCTTGGTATTTGGTTCTTATGTTATCTCAGCTCAGGGCGAGATAAGCGGGACGTGGACATCAAAAATAAGCGGAAAAGATCAGAACCGCATACAGATAAACTTCAAACGGACTTCGGACGCCGACCGAAATTACTCAAACGGTTCCAGCTTTGATGTCAACGACCTTCAGGGCAT
>JAHBSH010000034.1 GCA_019639215.1 Acidobacteriota bacterium | reverse complement strand
ATCCAGTGTTACCAAATTACTCACAGTCAAGCCTGATGGGCCTTCAATCAAACTCTCAGACAACCCCAAACAAGTAAACGTAGGACATATTCGCTGAGTCAGGGGATCATATCTTGCCCCCTTTGAACTTCCCATAGAAAGGACGCCATTGTTCGTTGTAGGATACGTCACCCACAAAAACCGCGAATAATTCGGATTAGCTTTCGCGAGAGATTTCTTCAAGACCTTTGCATAACTCTGCCCAAGCACAAACGGGTTTATACTGAATATAACTATTACTAATAGCAGTGCATTTTTCATGGTATACGATCTCCTGACTTTTACATGAAGAATCAAATTTCACAATTGAATTGGTTGAAATGTTTATACATAAATCAAGAAAAGTCCTTAAAGTTCTGCTAATTTTCTGCTAATTCTTGACTAATGAGGCTAAGTGGTTAAAAATACAGGCAAATAAAACCTTCCGCTTTTGATCTATATGTCCCACGTTTACCGATTTGGTGAGTTTGAGCTTGTTGTCGAAGACGAAATTCTTCGAAAAAACGGCAAAAAGATCGGCCTTAGTCGCCGTGCTTTTCAGGTTTTGCTGCTTTTGGTGGAGCGTTCGGGTGAAATTGTCACTAAACAGGATTTTTTCGATACGGTTTGGGGAGACACTTTCGTTGAGGACAATAGCCTGACCGTAGCGATGACCGCTATTCGCAAGGCTCTTGGCGATGATCCGAAACAGCCGATATTTATCGAAAACCTGCCGCGGAAAGGTTATCGGTTTATTGCCGAGGTAAAGACCGGAAATGATAAAACGGACGTAAGGGAAGATCTAGCAGAAAAGCCTCAAAAGCAGATCGAAGCCAATAAAAGCGAAGAAACGCGAATCTCGCCCCGAAAGCGTGCATTGCCGATCGGTATAGCCGCCGTATCTTTTTTATTGCTTGTTGTTTTGGGTTTTACCTACTTAGGAAGAGAAACCTTCTCCTCGTCAGTAAAAGAGGTTGATCGTATTGATTCGATCGCCGTTTTGCCGTTTTCAAATGAGGATGCCGAGATCGAATATATTTCTGACGGGCTTACAGAAACGATAATAAACAATCTGGCTCGCCTACCCGGCCTTCGTGTAACAAGCCGGAACTCGGTGTTTCAATATAAAGGTAAAGATATAGAGGCGGGTTCAGTCGGCACCGAGTTGAATGTTCGTGCGATTCTGACAGGACGATTGGTCAAAACAGGCGATGATCTGTTGATCAGCGTTGAATTGACCGACCTGAAAGATAACCGTCAGGTGTGGGGCCAACAGTATTTGAGAAAGCCTGACGATGTTTACTTTGTTCAGCAGCAAATATCGCATGAAATAGCCAAAACTCTTCGATCCAAACTCTCCGAAGAAGAAACAAAACGTTTTGCCGATGATGGCACCGATAACCCCGAAGCATTTCGTTCCTACATCAAGGGGGCTTACTATCTAGCCCGCCGCGATGATCTAAATTATGACAGGGCAATTGATCAATTCAATCTGGCCATTGATAAAGATCCTGCTTTTGCATTGCCATATGTCGGCCTTGCCAAGGCGTTTGCGTTAATGAGCGGCGATAGTAAATATCAGCCCAAAACTGATGAGGAAAGAAACAGGATAGTTATAGCCTATGGTCAAAAAGCTCTTGAGATCGACCCGGACCTTAGCGAAGCACATGCCGCTATGGGACTTAATAGTCTGTTTTTATCGGCAACGCCGCAATGGGCAAAGGCCGAACACGAATACCGGAAAGCCATAGAATTGAACCCGAATAACGCACAGGCACGTCATTGGCTGGCCGAATATCTGGCACTGGTCGGAAAATACGAGGAAAGCTTTGCTGAATACGACAGAGCTATTGTGCTCGACCCGCTTTCCATGGCAGTCAAATCAGACAGATGCTACGCATTCTATTTCGCACGGCAATTTGACAGATCCATTAACTGTTTTCAGGAATTGATAGACAAAGATCCTTCATTTTCCAGAAACTATTGGTTTATAAGGCATGCCTATATGTCTGTGGGCAGATATGATGATGCTATCGAAGCCAACCGTATCGCCCTCTTATCCTCACCTGTCCATGCAGGATATGCAGAAAACGATGCACGAGATCTGCAAAAGGGAGTTGCCGCAAATGAAAAGACTGGGTTTTGGAATGCTTATCTTCAGATGGCAACCCGTTGGGAATCTGATTGGGAAATTGCTATTGCTTACAGCAATCTGGGTGATACTGACAAAGCTTTCCAGCATCTGAATAAAGACATTGATCGGCCAGGCTCCGGCAACGCGGAATACCTGACCGCATTTCCACATTTTGATCCGCTTCACAACGATCCGCGTTGGCAGGAATTGCTGAAAAAAATCGGAAGATAAAAGTTCCTAACTAATTTGACGCAGTCCTATTCATGCTAACCTTTCTATGCCAATGATCAACCATACATTCACATCAGGAAAACCCTCAGGAGCATAATGTTCCTGAGGGCGTTCTGTTTGGTCATTCTCTGACATCACCGCACGAAGACATAGGGGATAGGCATGTCAGTCGAAGCACCAAAGGATGTGATCATGATGCCTTCGGTGGTTTGGTTGACGAACCATGTTCCGTTCGAGGGTCGATAGACCGCAGCGTCGAATCTGCCGTCGCCGTCATAATCGCCCGGTGTCGGGAGGTCGGTCGGTGCCCCGAACGGGAATGCATAGTACGTCAGGTTCTCGCTTCTGAGGATATACCACGTTCCAGTTGACGGACGGAAATATGCCACATCCGCCTTGCCGTCGCCGGTGTAGTCGCCCGGAACCGCTCTGTCCGTTGCCGTTCCAAACAGGAAGGCACGGTTGCCGCCGTCCGAACTGTTCTTTATCCACCATTCGCTCAGTCCGGTGCTGCCTGTCGGTCTGACGATCGCGACATCGGCCTTGCCATCTCCGTCATAGTCGGCAGGAACCGGACGGTCATTCGCTCCGCCAAAGAACTCGTACGACACTCCTCCATCTGTCGAACGAAGGATGTACCATGTCCCGTTCGACGGACGGTAAACGGCCGCATCCGTCTTTCCGTCCCCGTCGTAGTCGGCAGGGACAGGAATATCGGTCGGCGATCCGAACGGGAACGCATAGAAACTCGTGTCTCCTGACCGCAGCACATACCACATCCCGGTCGATGGCCTGAAGAACGCCACATCCGTTTTTCCGTCACCTGTGTAGTCTCCCGGCACAAGCACGTCGGTCGCCGTCCCAAACGTGAACGCACGGTTCTCTCCGTCGCTTGACCTCATTTGCCACCACTGCCCGTTCCCCGGCCGAAAGATAGACACATCCGTCCTCCCGTCTCCGTCAAAGTCAAATGGAGCCGCACTAGCAGGAGTTGGCGTCGGACTTGGCGTTGGAGTTGGTGTCGGGCTTGGTGTAGGGGTCGGCGTCGGACTTGGCGTTGGAGTTGGTGTCGGGCTTGGTGTAGGGGTCGGCGTCGGTGTTGTAGGCAGATCGTTTGAGTATTTTACTGCAAACGCATCATATCCACCCAGACCTGTCTGTCCTGGTAAAGCCCTTGGCACAGCACCCGCTACATAGCTGTTGCCCAATATATCAACAGCTATCCCATGCGTCTCGTCTATATCTGTCGTTCCGAATTGCCGGGTCCACACGAAATTGCCTTCCGGATTATATTTCCTTATAAAAGAATCAACGCTACCGACGCGTGTCTGTTCTGGCAACGTACCGTTAGTGTCACCTACTACATAGCTATTGCCTGCTGTATCCACAGCAACACTGCGGGCCATATCGGCACTGGCCGTTCCAAACTGCCGCGTCCAGACCTCCGCTCCATCGGCATCATATTTCCTTATAAAGGCATCCTCAAGACCCACGCGGGTGAATCCGGGAAATGAGCCATTCGTATAGCCAGCTACGTAGCTGTTGCCCGATTGATCGACCGCGATACCGCGGGTGTTGTCATTACCGTTAGTCCCGAACTGACGTGTCCATAGAACACTACCATCGGCAGAATATTTGCGGACAAATGAATCCTGAAACCCAAGGCTTGAATGATCGGGCAAAGTGCCGCCAACATCACCGGTCATATAGATATTGCCTGTCGTGTCCACTGCTATACTTGATGCCCAGTCAAAACTGGTAGTACCGAACTGACGCGTCCAGATCTCATTACCGTCCGTATCATATTTCCGCACATATATGTCATCGCTACCGGCATTTGTTTGTCCGGTGAAAGATCCTCCTGTTTGACCAGCAACATACACATTGCCTGAGGCGTCCACGGCAACTCCTCTTGCCCTGTCTGTAGAATCTGTTCCGAGCTGACGTGTCCATAGGACATTACCTTCGGCATCATATTTCCGCACAAAAGCATCTGTGCCGCCGGAGCTAGTTTGCCCCGGAAAAGTTCCCACTGTGTCACCAACAACATAGATATTGCCCTCGGGATCTGTATCCGCGGCGTATCCGCTATCTACACTGTTCGTCCCAAACTGGCGTGTCCAAACTTCATTGCCTTCGGCATCGTATCTTCTAAGAAAGGCATCATTGCTTCCTAAACTGGTCTGTCCGGGCAATGAAGCGCTTGTCTCACCCGCGATATAGATATTGCCGGTCGTGTCCACCGCCACGCCTCTCGCACGGTCGGTACCGCCTGTGCCGAACTGACGTGTCCAGATGGTGTATGGAGCAGTTTCGCCTATCCGGCTTTGGTATGCTATATACTTATCCGACATCGCAGAAGTGGTAATTCCGTAATAAGCTCCGAACACGGTGATGCCTATGCACCCGATGACGGCGATCAGCCACATCTTATAGGGTGATGCTTGTAGATTTTTGATCTGTTTATATTTCTTCATAATTTCGCTCCTCTAATAACAATGCTCTAACGGCCATACCTAGCCCTGATGTTGTTCGTTATTCGCCGTTGAGCCTTCATCGTTCGCTCCCGAAAGCTCGATGTCAGCGATATCCTCATGTGCATCGCCCAAAATCTTAAAAATTTCCTCTACATTCAAAGTGTTGCTAACACTCGTGGTAATGATCCTTATCCTCTCTGTTGAGCGGGTGATCATAGTGACTTTCTTCTTATCCATTGCGGCTTTCCCAATTGACTCACTGACAAGGAAACTGACCGAATTTTACGGTCAGCAATTCCGGGCTTCGTATATCTTGGGCAATCCTAGTGTTTGGGGTGGATATTGTCTTGAGGACTTTATCGTTTATTTATTAATGAATTCTTAATCGCTCTATTGCCAATGAATTCAACCACTTAGCCGTAAAAGTCAAATGCGGACCGTAAAGCACGAATATCTTTGAATGATGAGAAAAAAGCTTGCCAAACCTTATCGTAGAGATGTTTTAGGAAATATTTGAGATGAGTCGAAGAGGAAGAGAATAATAAGACCGGCTCTTGCCGGATCATGGCGAAAAGAACCTAATGGTCCACAAGCACCGGTCATAAAGGGAATATTTCAGTTCATTTATAGCGCTGCTGTGCAAGGTGTAGGCCGGGCCGCCATTCCAATATTCAAACAATGATCATCTCTTGGCTCGGAAGAAATCCTGCATCAGGTTGCGGGATCGGTCGGTGAGGATGCCGGAGGTGATGTCGAGGCGGTGGTTGAGGAGCGGGCTGGAGCATATGCCGAAGTGGGTATCGACGGCGCCGTAGCGCGGGTCGGCGGCTCCGTAAACTAGGCGGCTGATGCGGGCATTGACGATGGCTCCGGCACACATCACGCATGGTTCGATAGTGGTATAGAGCGTTGTGCCAATAAGGCGGTAATTGCCGATATTTTCTGCTGCGGCCCGAATGGCAAGCACTTCGGCATGAGCGGTCGGATCGCTGTCGGTGATAGTGCGGTTCGATGCGGTGGCGATCAACGCACCTTCGGCAGATATGATACAGGCCCCGACGGGAACCTCGCCGATGTCTGCGGCCTCGCGTGCGGCTTCGAGAGCGACGTTCATCCAATGTTCGTCCAAATTATCCATCAGTCGCATTTTAACGACACGACGATGATTTGGGAAGAAGGCTAAGAAGACAAGGAGAAAGACAAACGTAAGGTACAGATTTTCTTGCATCGGCGAAACGAAAGGACTATTCTGTTATTGATGTGAAAGCATCAGCCGCGTTCAGCAAAAAACCACAAGACCGCGAACCAACTATGAACGAGCAAGTTCGGCCTGAGGCGACCTCGGCCGAAGAAGACATTCATACAACATCCGTTCCCGATTCCTTCAAGGCCTTTGCCGAAGAGGTACGAAAGCGTAACCTTCAAAAACGCACGACACCGCTGAACATTCCGCAAAAGCTGTCGCCGTCGGAATTTAACACAGCGATCGTTCACTTTTATCGCGGAGAGATATCGCGGTCAAACATCTGGCGCAACCGTCTGGACGCAACGACCAACTGGGCCGTCATCACCGCCGGTGCCACGCTTTCATTCGTTTTCAGTTCGCCGGACAATCCTCATTTTGCGATACCTATCAATACGATACTCGTGTCGATCTTTCTTTTTATGGAAGCTCGTCGCTATCGCTATTACGAGGTGTGGGCAAACCGCGTCCGCATTTTGGAAACGGGTTACATTGCACCGATGCTGTCGCACAGAACGATACCGCCGGACAAGGAATGGGCAGATCACATTTCGGCAGATCTAATATCGCCGCATTTTACGATCAGCGAATGGGAAGCCATCGGGCGGCGGCTAAGGGCAAACTATCTGTGGATATTTGTGCTGCTTGCACTTTCATGGGCGTTGAAGGTTTACGTTCATCCCTCGCCTATACCTACAACCACGCCACAGGACAGAGCTCGTTTTTGGGAATTGTTCTTTGAACGCGCACAGGTCGGGCTGGCTCCGGGCTGGCTTGTAATTGCTGCGGGAGGATTATTCAATCTCGCAATATTTTTCGTTGCATTCAGCACGCTTAAGCTCCGCGATTCTTCGAGCGAGGTTTTGCCGCTTGAGAGCTTTGAATGGCATCCGTTCAAACAGGTATCAGACTGGGCGGGAGAAAATCTGACAAGGAACAAAACTATCCGCCGCTCTAAAAAAGCACGGCAAAGAATGCGTTCGGTTCATAAGACCGAGGGTTAAAAGGAAATATGAGACGTCTACGACTAGCACTGCCGGTTCTGTTTTTCTGTCTTTCGGTTATCGCATCTGCACAAACTCCGCCGCCAACCAAAGACCAGGTCGATCAATCGATAGTAGATGGCATCCGCGAACTGGACAGCAAGATGATGGGCAGGAAGATGCCCTATCACGTGATAACCCCAAAACTGTATAGCTTTAAAACCGAAAGCGAACGCGCCTATCCGGTTCTTTATCTGCTGCATGGCCTGACTGGTCATTATAATAACTGGCCGGAACGAACCAAGCTGATCGAATATGCAAAAGAATATGATTGGATAATCGTATCGGTCGAAGGCGGTGACGGCTGGTACACTGACAGCGTTTCGAACGAAAAGGAAAAATACGAAAGCTATATCATCAAAGAGCTGATCCCTGAAATTGAAAAGAAATATCGCGTGGACAAGCGCCGCGAGGCGAGGGCGATAGCAGGACTTTCGATGGGCGGATACGGTGCGTTGAAATTCGGACTGAAATATCCCGAAATGTTTGTGATCGCAGGCAGTTTCAGCGGAGCACTGTCAGCGGCGGAGATGACGGAAAAGAACCGGCCCGGAGCCATCGGTAAATCGATAGACGCTATCTTCGGCCCGGAAAACAGCGATAACCGCAAGGCAAACGACATCTTTGACATCGTCCGCAAAGCCACGCCGGAAAAGATAAAGACACTTCCCTACTTTTACATTGATTGCGGCACCGAGGATTTCCTGTTTCAGATAAACCGCGATTTTATCTCGCTGCTGCTAGAGAAAAAGATACCGCACGAATACCGTCAGCTGCCCGGAACTCACAACTGGCAATACTGGGACAGCCAGGTGAAGGAATTTTTCCGGGTTGCTTCGTTACGGATCAGTAAGTAGCTTTCTCTTCCGGAATAAGTGAAAAGTAATAAGTAAAAGGTGAAGACTTATGGGAGACATTCTGCTCGAAAAATCTTACATATTTGCATTGCGGATCGTGGAACTGAGTGAGTTCTTAACCAGAGAAAAGAAAGAATATGTTTTGTCAAGAAAGGTTCTAGATTCCGGCACGAACATAGGACTTTTCATCGAAGAAGGAAAACAGGGTGAAGATCGGCATGACTTTATACAGAAATATTCGCTTGCAAATAAAGAGGCCTTCAAATCTCACTTTCTACTGAGATTACTAAGAGACAGCAAGTTCATCGATGATCCTTATGCTGCGTCAATGCTTGAAGGTTGTGACGAGTTGAAACGGCTTTTGATCTCTTCACTAAAGACCGCTCGATCCAAAGAATAACGTTATCAGTTCTTACTTTTCAGTTCTCACTTATTCCGAAACATTACTGACCTAAAAGGTGCCATTAAAACTTTCCCCCGATCTACGTTAAAATCTTTCATATGCTCAATTTTGCTATAGAGACCGCCCGCGATGCCGGGCGTGTTTTACTTGAAAAGTTTGGTCGCATCAATGCCGTTACGAAAAAAGGCGACATCAATCTTGTGACCGAGGCTGATCTGGCTTCGGAAGCTCTGATAATCGAGCGGATACGGTCGTATTACCCGCGTCATGCGATATTGGCCGAAGAATCGGGTGAAGCTGTGATAACCGGCGGCGACGGCGAACACAAATGGGTTATCGATCCGCTGGACGGCACGACGAATTATGCTCATGGCTATCCATGCTTTTGCGTGAACATCGCTCTGGAACGTAAGGGCGAGATCGTTATCGGCGTAACCTATGACCCGACGCGTGATGAGCTTTTTGCGGCGGAAAAAGGCGGCGGAGCAACGCTCAACGGCAAGCCTATACGCGTTTCGGCGACCGATGAGCTTGGCAATGCATTGCTGGTGACAGGTTTTCCATACGACATCAAACATCGCGAAGAATTTGCAAGGCATTTGACGGAGCTTCTGCTCAGGTCACGCGGCGTCAGGCGCGACGGCTCGGCGGCGATAGACCTTGCCTATGTGGCATGCGGCAGATTTGACGGATTTTGGGAAGAAGGGCTAAATCCGTGGGACGTTGCCGCCGGAAAATTACTGATCGAAGAAGCGGGCGGAATGCTCAGCTATTATGACGGTTCAAAATTCAGCATTTATTCTCCGCCGATAGCTGCCAGCAACGGGCTGATCCACGCAGAAATGCTTGAGGTTCTTCGTTGACCTGTCTGCGACAAAATGGCTTTGCGTATGTTAATCTTACACTTCATTAACATATAGATCATTGATCGAGCAGGACGGCTAACGAGAATTTATTTATAGTATTTTATGTCGTGGTTTAGGCGGGACAAACCCAAAATAGAAGGTCAGGATGCTGACGAAGAGCGCAACGTAAAAACGGAAGGCATTTTTGTAAAATGTCCTGAATGTGAGAGCGCTCTGTATAAACGTGAACTGATCGAATCGTTGCAGGTATGTACACACTGCGGCCATCATTTCCGCTGGACGGCGATCGAGCGTCTGGACGCACTATTTGACGACGGTAACTATCAAAGGATAGACGACGAGGTGACCTCGGCCGATCCGTTGGAATTTGTCGACACAAAACCGTATAAAGACCGTATCGAAGCGGCAAAAGCTTCGTCGGGATTGCCGGAAGCGATAATCTCCGGCACGGGAAAGGTCGGCGGGCATCTGGTGTATGCAGGTGCGATGGACATGTCATTCATCGGCGGTTCGATGGGCTCAGCCGTCGGTGAAAAGATAACACGCCTTATAGAATACGCGATAAAAGATCGAGGAGCCGTAATAGTTTTCTCCGCGTCAGGCGGAGCAAGAATGCAGGAAGGAACGCTGTCGCTGATGCAGATGGGCAAGATCTCTGCGGCTCTGGCAATGCTTCACGAAGAAAAGCTGCCGTTCATTTCCGTCCTGACCGACCCGACGACCGGCGGCGTCACCGCCAGCTTTGCGATGCTCGGCGACGTGATAATCGCCGAACCAAAGGCATTGATCGGCTTTGCAGGCCCTCGCGTCATCGAACAGACCATCCGCCAAAAACTTCCGAAGGGATTTCAACGCAGCGAATTTCTGCTGGAACACGGCATGATCGACAAAGTAGTTGACCGCCGCGAGATGAAACAATCGATAACCCGGTTTTTAGATTTTATGATGCATGGAAATGACCGGTCGTAATGATGCCCGGTCAAGGCCTGAATAGATCAGCCGAGGCGTGCTTTTACAGCATCGGAGACGGCCTTGCCGTCAACGGTCATTCCGGCAAGTTTTGCATTGACGCCTTTCATCACAACGCCCATTTCTTTCATTGACGACGCTCCCGTCTCAGCCACTACTTCCTCTATCGCAGCAGAGATCTCTTCGGCAGAGGCCGAGCGCGGAAGATATACATCGATATGGCCTATCTCCGTCTTTTCCTTTTCGGCAAGTTCGGGGCGGCCGGCAGATTCATATTGCTCTATCGAATCGCGACGCTGTTTTACAAGAGACTGAAGTGCCTTTACGATCTCTTCGTCGGTCAGGTCAGAACCTTTCTCGATCTTGCGGTTCATCAGGTTGGCCTTGACCATTCTTAGCGTGGACAGGCGCTCGGCGTCCTTGTCCTTCATTGCCTGTGTTATGTCCGAAACTATTTTATCCAACATGCTCATGTCTTAAATTTTAATGCATCATCCAAAAACAAAAAAGCTCCGGCTGATGAATTCCGGAGCTTGCTCGGGGGTGGAATATGTGAGAGGTCAGTTGCAGAATTTCTTATCAACGTAAACTTTTGCGCCGCTCTTGCTCATATAATAACAGCCGCCGCGAGGCCCGAGAACATACGTCCGATTCTCTGCCGGTGCGGTATTCTTTGTACTGCCGCCGGAACCCAGCATCTCTGCCACGCCGCCGCGCTGACCGCAAACCTCACCACGCGAAGAACGATAGCTGTACGTGCCGTCATTACAGCGGGCAACCGGAACAGCCTTGTTGGAAGCCTTCGGTTGCGGCTGAGATTCGGCCTGTTTTGGCGTCACCGGAACAGGAACGAGTTCAACAGCCTCGTCATTTGCCGCCACAGCAGAATTATTCTCGGCAGGAACAAAAGATTGCCGCTGTTCGGTTCTGCCGGTCGGGGTCACATTCTTATCATGCTGAGCAGATCTTATAGCATCGTCCGTTCCGGACGTATTTTGTTCTGCGGCATCTTCCGGCAGAGAGGTATTAGCAGCCGACATTTCAGGAGCCGCATTCAGCTGAGCTTCCTTATCATTAGTTTCAGGCTTTGAACTCTCCTCAACAGGAGGCATTGCAACAAAACTGCTGGCCGGTTGCTGCGTCCGAAACCTGTCAAAAGCTCCGCCCCAAACACCAGCCGCGATCAGAAGAAAGACAGCCGTGAAAGTCGAAACAAGCACACGCAAACGCCGCGAGCGTCCGGCTCCGTTTCTTGGAGCGGTTATTTCCCTAAAAACCGGCAAACCTCGCTCTTCGGCAGTTCGGTTGTCGAGTTTCATCTGAACTATCGGCGAGACACTGGCCTCTGCGATCGGCTCCGGCCTGGCAACCTGAGTTTCACGAACCGGCCTTTCCGTTGTTTCCTGAACATGTTCTGCTTGTTGAGGCGTTTTTACGGAAGCTTTCCGTGTCAGATTTGCCTGAATGTCAGGCATCAACACGTGCAGAGCGGGAAAATTTCCCTCTTCAGAAGCTGCGGGTTCTTTCATGAACCAATGCCCACACCCGCAGATCCGTGCTTCGACCGGATTCGGCCGTTTGCATTTCGGGCATGGAATGGTCGTTATATTGGATCTCATCTCAACCGCCTATTGTTCGCTGCAAAGACTTTTGTCCTTAACATATACCTTTGCACCGCTCTTGCTCAAATAATAACAGCCGCCACGAGGACCGAGATAATAAGTTCTCCCGTCCTTTGTGTTTCCTGCCGGTGTGCTTCCCGACGGCTTGGTCTCAGCCGTACCGGAAGGCGTTGGTACCGGCGGCACTCCCGTATCCGAACCGACAGGCTGTGATACACCGTCTGTAACAGACGCCTGAGCCGACGTATCGGCATCGCCAGTGAATCCTTCCTCAGCAAATTCCCACGGTGGGATCGGTGCATTTTCTGACCAAAGACCTTTACGGTCATTCCGTGCTTTTAGTTCGGCCCGTGCATATCTTGCCCTGACATCGGCAGCCTGTTCGCTGCTCGAACTTCGATAGTGCCATGCCATTCCGGCTTCCAGCATCTTCAATCCTACGTCCTGGCCGTCATAGTAAACGCTGCCTACATAGCGGTCATTTCGGTCACGCCTGAGAACGATAACCTTGACGTCCTTGTTCATTACCATATCAGACAGTTTGCCGCGTGCTTTTTTGCCAAAGGACTGGTCGCCTTCGGGAGCGTCTATGCCCTGAATGCGAACCGTATAACCTTTGCCTTCTTTGGTCCTGATCGCTATCTGGTCGCCATCAGTAATAAGCACGACACGGCCTTCGATCAGGCTTGGGCCGTCGTCCTCTGGCGTTTGTCCATACATCAGAGCCGGACATAGGCACGCCATAACCGTAAACAAAAAAATAACTTTTCGAGTCACCATCACATCTCCTGGTCGGGACGACACCATCGGCAAATGCCGCAGCATCAGCAGGAAAAAGCGTCGTCAAAACGCCCGGTGTTCTTCAATATCGAAAAACCCGGAACATCAGAACAATTTTAATTGACTTCCCTGGCGTCTGATCGTACGCCAACCGGTTCGTTTATAGGCTTGTGACTATGCGGCGAGAATATCACAGGTTTTGCCGAATTGGAAGCATTTTTTTATCGTTTAGTTGTCCGTTTCGTGAAATTTAGGGCATATTCGTCATTTAGGAGTATCCACCATACGACGGATCATCTAACGGGCCGTGCTCAAAAATAATATGTCAAATAGTCTTTAATATTGGACATACGAGGCCCGAACGTTGAAAATAACCTTTCACGGAGCCATTTAAGGTCACAGATCAATTTTCCGGAATCTATCTTTATATGAAACTTCGCTGGAGATTCGGCGTCTTTGCCGGCATATTCCTGGCCATATTCTGTCTGTATCCGCAGCTGAAAGCGTGGTACGTTCACGGTGACGCATGGAACGGCCATTATGCGTATAACGACATCGATGAGGTCGCATACGCTTCTTATGTGAACGCGCTGATCGACGGCAGGCCGAGAAAGAACGACCCGTATTCGGGCCGCGATCATACGGCAGAGACACCACAGCCCGAATCGCTTTTTTCGATACAATTTGCCGCTCCTTATACGCTTGCTATACCTGCGCGTTTGCTCGGCATTAGCACGCCTTGGGCGATGACGCTTGCCGGAGGCATTGCAGGCTTTTTAGCTGCGCTGGCAGTGTTTCTTTTCATAGGCCGGTTTACCGGAAGTAACTGGTATGCAATGGCATCTGCTCTTGCCGTTTTCTGTTTTGGAACTCTGGCAGCAGGCGAAGGAGCCGTTTCGGAGATATTTTTTAACGGCTTTTCCTATCCTTATTTTCCCGGATTCAGACGATACATACCGGCTCTCGCGTTCCCGGCGTTTTTCATGTTCTGTTACATGATATGGAGAATTCTGGCAGCCGACAGGAGTGATCAAACAGACCGGCCTGAAAGCAACAGTGTAAGACGAATGCCTGTACTTTCGATCGTTCTGGCAATTGTTTTCTATTCATACACGGTTTACAGCTATTTCTATGTGTGGACAACGGCGGCAGCTTTCCTGGCATGTGTGATCCTTGTATGGCTGATAGAACGCCCAGAGAATTGGCTCCGCGACATGAAAGCGTTGGGAATGGTCGTGCTTGGCTGTGGTGCTGCAATGATCCCCTATGCGTATCTGCTTTCGCAAAGGGTCGATACGATGGACAACGTCCAGCTTCTTGTCCACACCAGACAGCTTGATCTTTTTCGTTTTCCTGAGTATGTAGCTTTCGCCGTTCTGATACTGCTGATAATCGGCATGGCCGTAAAGATCTTTGAAATGAAGGACCGGAGCGTTCTTTTTACCATAGCTTTGGCTCTGGTTCCTTTTGCGGTCTTTAACCAGCAGGTGATAACAGGGCGTTCGCTTCAACCGATCCATTATCAGGTCTTTATCGGCAACTATGTCGCCGTGCTGGCGTTGGTGTCAGTGATCGGCCTTTTATGGCAAAAAGGTCTGGCACAAAGCAAAAAGGCTGTCGTTCCTGTTTGCACGGCTATTGCCGTTGCGGCGATAGCGTGGGGCTTTGTCGAATGCCATTACACGGTGCGTGTGCTTGACTGGGCAAACGAACACAGAGATTCGGGCCTGCCGGTGGCAAAACGTCTTACCGAAATAGCCGCGACAGAGAAAGACCCTCATAGGCAAACGCTGCTGGCATATGACGGCATCTTTGCCGACGATATGCCGTCAGTCGCTCCGCAGAATATCCTCTGGGCAAGGCATCAGCACGTCTTTGCAGGGCTTTCGTGGGAAGAAAGCAAAGAGCGCTATTACCAATTCCTTTATTATTCAAACGTCAGCGAAGACCAGCTGGACGCTTTGCTGAAACGTGATTTTGTATCGCAGATCGCCCTTTTTGGCTGGGGAAGACACACCGACCGCCTGAGCTTTGACGCAAAACCGCTGACCTATGGCGAGATCGCCGAAGAATCTGCGAGATATGGAAGGTATATTCGGGATTTTGACCGCAACAACGCCGCCAGTCCGCTTATCTCATACGTCGTATTGGAAAGCAGCCAACAGCCCGATATGGCCAACCTCGAAAAATGGTATGAGCTGGACAGAGGCGAGGTAATAGGGAAATTTATCCTTTATCGGGCAAGCCTGAGAGGTGAATAAAAGGAGCGGCCTACCCCTTTTTTCAAAACAAGCCGCCAAAGAAGAACACATCTGCGGGAATGCTTTTGTGTTATTATTAGACCTGTTATGGCTGTATCATTCGGCACAATTCCAAACGCGATCCGCAAAGTCAAAGGCGGAGTTTTACGTGTCGGCGATTCCCGTGTGTCGCTCGATTCGGTAATTTACATGTTCAATGAAGGGGCCGATGCGGTAGAGATACAGAATTCCTATGATTCACTTACGCTTGCCCAGGTACACGCTGCTATTGCTTATTACCTGGACAATAAAGCTACGATAGACAAGTATCTGACCGAACAGATAAAACAACAGAAAAAGATCCGTGCTGAGATCGAGAATATGTTTCCGCCGGATGAGATGCGGGATAAAATACTAGCCCGTAAAAAGGGTGAGGATCCCAATTGGCCCTCAGAATAAAATTCTTAACTGATGAAGACCTTCGGGGACAGATCACTGAAGGAATACTCGCCAGATTGCCGGAACTTGATCTTGTAAGGGTTCAGGATGTCGGGTTGCGGTCAGCTAATGATGCTCTTGTACTCGAATTTGCGGCCTCAGAAAACCGTATTCTTATCTCACAGGATGTCCGGACAATGATAGTTCACGCAAAAGCAAGGCTCCTCGCGGGTAAGCCGATGCCCGGCCTTTTACTCATACCCGACAGCATTCCTATAGGTATTGCAATTGAATCTGTAATAACAGTCGCCGAATGCAGTCTCGAAGGTGAATGGGATGGGAAAATACAATATCTGCCGCTGTGATAAAATAGTAAGTTCGGAAAGTTTCTAATTATAAATGCCCGTAGATATTAGCATTATGCTTCCGATATAAAAGATGATACGCAAAAATTGTTAGCCAGTTTTGAAAAAACAACTGGAAGATCTCAGTTCGGATAAGTTGAACCTTCTTTTTTAATATGTTTGGTAAACAAATATTCGAAATTGCTGTTTATAGGAAGAAGCCTGAGACATTGGATACAGATCTAGATAAGACTTACGTAAACTCAATTCGTCGAATCGCCCCGTATTACGACTTAACAAACTTTAAGAAACACCCTAGTTACGATTACTTCAGACGCAGACAAGGACATCCTCACCCATACAATCAAGTTGTGGGGTGGATTGTGCTGTGGGTTAGAAATGATTCTATATTAGGAGAGTATTACGCGACAGAAGGTAAACGGATCACTCATGCCTGTAAGAAACTTCCACTGCAATGGAAAGGTAAAGCTTTTGATGTATATATATTTGACGAAGATACGAATGTTACAATTCCGGCAAAAATCCGTGAGGAAATCCTCTTGTTAACAAAATCTGGAACATTTAGTAAAAGATTCATCGACCTGATTGCTTTTGATAATCTTGTTTCCTATGTTGATTGGAGAAAGATGGTAGATGAGGCAATTTATCCCTTTTGATTGAACTTGTACAAGCTCTTCACAGGCCATTACAAGAATAATGATAAAAGTCATGATTTTTTTTTAAGTAATCATCGGCAAATATAACTGATGTTATTCACTCTCCCGCCTACTCAACCCCGGTTGTTACTAAAAAGGAAGATGATCTAAAGAAAAAAACCGCCGACGATGCGGCGGTCAATATGTATTGCTATTAAAGTAAAACTAATGCGTTGTCAGGCGGCCAATAGGTCGTTCGAAGTTTCCGCAAAGACGCGTCTTCCGTTCAAAGCGTCATCAATTATCTCACGAACCGCGGACGCGTCAGGATTTACATCCATACGGACACACGCCCGCAAATGTCTGACAATTCCCTCTGCCGCGATATCCACTGCGTCTCCCGTTAGTTTCGAGAAACGTCGTGCTTGAATATGATCGATCTGCAAAATTCTGTCTTGCAGTGTCATTGGTTTTGCTGCTGCCACTTCTTCTATTTTCCCTCCCACTGGGTAATGTTATTTAAAAGAACATAAGCTGTCCGAAAACGAACTTCCCCTGAAAATTTCAAGTGTATCTCACCTAAAATTCCCTGTTATAAAGGGCTTCACATCAAAAGAACCTCTTTTCAAGATGTAAATTGAAATCTATCCGGTCTCACCTTATGTAATGAAATCGTAACAAATTATAACCGGAATGTCACTACTTTTTTTCATGCTTGTGAGATTTTTCTCAAATAGCCGCTGACAATAAAAAAGACCGGATCGCTCTGTGGCGGTCCGGCCTGTCATGATCGACATTATCGACCTGCGTATTTTAGCTGACAGCGTCTTTGATGGCTTTGCCCAGACGGAATTTGACAGTTGTCTTTGCCGGGATCTTGATAACAGCTCCTGTTGCAGGGTTACGGCCTTCGCGAGCCTTACGGGTAGCTTTTACAAGCTTACCGAAGCCCGGTATCGTGAATTCGCCGTTCTTCTTAACCTCGCTGACCGCAAGCGCTGAAAGCGCGTCAAAAATGCCTTTTACATCCTTCTTTGCAAGTCCGGATGTTTCGGCCAAGCTGTTGATGATCTCCGTTTGTGTCAATCTAGCCATAATGTAGTTAACCTCCAAGGTAATAGTTAATTCAAAAATTTGTCTAAAATTTCTTTGCCTGCGATAACGTCGCAACAACCGGCAAATAGTATCCGGGCCGCATTGTGGTCGGGGCGGCAAGATTCGAACTTGCGACCTCACGGTCCCAAACCGTGCGCACTACCAGGCTGTGCTACGCCCCGTTATTCAAAATGGGAAACGATACCAAGTGTCGAATTTTACAGGCCCGAAATAGGTTGGTCAAGTCAAACGCCGATAAAATCACGTAAATATGCAACAAATGCTCTCGAGGCCTTTGAACGATGCCCGATGGTGTTCTTGACAGAGGCCGTTAATTCGCCAAAAGTGCGGTGATATCCATCTGGGATGAAGATCGGATCGTAGCCAAATCCGCCGATCCCGGCAGGCTCTTTTGCTATATTCCCTGAACAGATACCCTCGGTCGTAAACAGTATGTTCCCTTCAGGATCTGAGAACGCCATCACACAAACAAAGCGAGCAGAACGCGAAGCCGAATCGGAATCATCCATTTCAGCGAGCAGTGTTTCCATCTTTTTATCAAACCCGGTCTCTACTCCAGCATATCTGGCGGAAAAAATACCGGGAGCTCCATTCAGAGCATCGACCTCAAGTCCCGAATCATCCGCGACCGCATACGTTCCAGCCGCTTTTGCATAGGCCGAAGCCTTTAAACGCGCATTCGCTTCAAAGGTGGTTCCGTTCTCATCGACATCTTCGGTTATACCGGTCTCATCCAGAGATAAAAGCCTTACGCCGGCATCGCCGAGAAGCTCACGGAGTTCTGTCAATTTTCCGGTGTTTCGAGTTGCGACCAATAGATCCATTTTATATTTATAGCTCCGTGACGGACCGGTTCAATGCAAAAATAAAGGCTAAAAAGCCGATGAGTAACGATTTTCGTTGCAAACAACAGTGTTTAAGATGTATAACATTACATGGTGGTTCTGTTTTCTACCAGCCTTTCTATCCTCATATTCCTTGAAGGAGATCTCATTTGCAAGCAGTTGAAACAGAAAGGTCTGCTCCTTTCGGAGAGACGATACATACGGGCGAAGCTCTGGTAACAAGCCTGTTAAAACCGGCTCGTGAACCCATTGAGGTCATATTTGACCTGTGGGCGTGGAGCTCAGGATTACGGAGCTTTCTTATCGCTTATGACCGTTCGATCGGCGAAAGCGACAAGCCTTCGGCAGTCACACGAAACAGAACGCCCGAGTTTCAGCTTACCAACGCTGCACTGACGCGGCTTGCGGGACTTTTGGCTGAACTTGACCGCATTCCTCCGTCTGACATTTCCGCAATAGTTGACCTTAGTGAAAAGGACAGGAACGATCTGATCTCGTTCGTGCATGACATGTCGGCACTGAACGGGTCGCTGGCCGCAAGTCCGAAACTTGGGTTTGCCGAGTGGAAAGCCTGGAAAGACAGATTGGCGGACACTATTACGCGGCTCGGAGCATTTGAAAAACTTGAAGATGCTTCTTCGGCGATAGCAGCTCGATTTCTGCCTGAAAGTTTTCATGATGAAACGCTGCTCGACCGTCTGAAAGCGGAAGACCGCGACAATCTGCAAACCGTTTCTGACCGCCTGAGCTGCATTCTACGTATTCTGCGGCTGATAAGCCGGATGCTCAGAAATGATGAGCCGCTGAAACCATCACTGCTTTTGTTTTGCGGAGTTTATGAACAGATACGTTCGCTGATAGATCATCTGAACCGAACACTCTCACGCTCTAAGAACGAGGAAGATATGATGTTCGGGCTGATGGACGGCGCAGCTTATATGGCGTCGCTTGAGCTAAGAAAAGCATACGATCAGGAACTGACAGGGATCATCGCAATACACTCAGCTCCGGCAGTATTTGCCCGTGTTGAATCGGCATACGCTCTTCTCAATGACAGCTTTCAGGAGATCTTGGCAAGTTTTGCAAAGCTGCTTCAACCCGCGATCGGCACTGCTGACCTGTTTCCGGAGTTTCAGCACAAGCTGGCGGAATCTCTGCTTCTGAGATCACACTTATCCGATGCTCTGAACGCTGTGCAGGCTGCGGAAAAAGACCCGAGCGACGACCAGATAAAAGAACTCAAGGATCTTTTAAGATCATTTCAGGAAGAACCGGTCGAATTTCTTTTCTATAAGGATCGCGAATCTTTCGAACGCTTTTGCGAAGAAGTTTACGGCACCGGCGAAACGAAAGACCTTGTCCCGATACTGCACCGATTTACCGCTTATCTGGAAACGCTGCTCCGTCAGGTCAATATGCGAGCCGTCCTCAGCAACCATCCTTTTGAAGTGCAGAGATAGAACGTAGAGTTTTATTGTGACCGTAGTGTGCCGAGAGGTTTTCGGAAGAGGACATCAAAGCTGGAAACCGTACCGACAACCAGAACGACAAGGGCTGTTATCAACGTCCCTGCAATAAGCAGCACCGGATCGAATTCCCATTCTATACCCAGGATGAACCGGCTGACCGCAAAAGACATTACTGCGGCAAAGACCGCTCCGATCGACCCCGCAAGCAGACCCAAAAGGCCATACTCCGCTATCAGCATCATCGCCAGTTTGCCTCGTCCGGCGCCAAGAGTTTTAAGGATCGCGTTCTCATATACGCGCTGAGATTTGGTCAGAGCGACCGATCCGATCAAGATCAGAATGCCACTCAGGATAACAAATCCGCCTACAAAAGAGATAGCAAGAACAAAATTATCGACAAGTGTTTTTACGGTAGTGATAATGTCTGCAACATCGAACACCTGAACATTCGGATAAGCGTCCACGACCGATCTCTGAAGCCTCTGCCGCTCCGTTGCACCGGCGGGTTTTAAGACGGTTGCTGCAAAGCTCTGCGGAGCCTTGTCCAGAACGCCCGGGCTGAATACAAAAATAAAGAGCGTCCTCGAATTCCTGACATCTATCTTTCGGACGCTTGCCACACGCGCCGTTACATGACGGCCGGAAATATCGAAGGTTATCGAATCGCCCGGAACGACCTTAAGCCTTTCCGCCATCTCGTCCTGAACCGATACCTCCGGCACATCGGCTCCGCCATCAGGCCACCATCTGCCGGCGATGATCTCCTCGTTGACATCAAGCCGCGGACGGTATGTTACGGCAAATTCACGCCCGATCTGTCCCTGCGTCTGCCTCACTTGTGGATCGCTGAAATCGGGAGCCTTGCCATTAATATAGGCAACACGCGCGCGAACCGTCGGCGTTGTCTCAGGCTTTTCGCCAAGGCTGTTCTCGATCATCGCGGTAAGGCCGTCTATCTGGCTCTTCTGAATATCAATAAAGAAAAGCGTAGGCAGACGCTGATTGCGTGAGAAATCAAATTCGCGCACCAGATTGACCTGGAGCGATTGCACCGCCAAGACCACAAACGCCCCAAGACCGACAGCAAGAAGTATGATGCGTGTCTGATTGCCCGGCCGATAAAGCGAATTTACAGCCTGCTTCATGGCAAACGGCCCGACAGACCCAAGGCCGCGAAGAAAATATGTCAGCACGGCAGCCGCCGCATAAAGTACGCCCGAAGTTAACGCGAGGCCGATGAGGAAAAATGTCCCCACCAGCAGCGAACCTGCCTGCCACACTGCCAACGCCAAAAGCCCTGAAATGATAACAAAGGCAACCAGCCATTTTGCCGTGTCCAAACGGCGAAAGCTCGCGTTGTTCTCATCACGAAGCAAAAGACGCGGCTTGATATTGCGAACCTGCAGCAATGGAAGCCCCGAGAACAATGCCGATATGAGAAGTCCGAGCACAACGCCCTGTAATGCTGTTGAGAACCCGACAGCATAAGACATATTCTCAGGCAGATCGGCGTAAAGTGCCCACCGTGCGAGAAGCAATCCGCCCTGTGCGAGCAACACTCCAAACAAACTGCCTACAAGACCAAGCGTCAATATCTGAAGCAGATAAACTGTGATGATGCGATTGCCCGATGCTCCCAGACATTTTAGAACCGCGACCGCTTTGCGTTTTTGTTCGACGAATGCCCTCGAAACATTCCATACACCGACGCCGCCAAGCACGAGAATAAGCAAGCCGGTGAGAGCAAGATAATTCTCGGTTCGTGCAAATTGTTCGCCAAGGCGTTCCTGTGTCTCGCGATATGACTGTACCCGCAGGGTCGTTCCTTTTAGTGAGTCACGAAGGCTTTTTACAAGAGCCGTCGGATTCTCGGTAGTGCGGTAAAGGAGCCTGTGCCGGACGCGGCTGGCGTTCTGGGTAATACCTGCTTCGTAAAATCCTGTTTTTTCTATAAAGACTCTGGCACCGAGTCTGAAACCACTGCTTCCGCCCGGCTCATTATCAAAAGAACCTGTAATACGAAAAACACCTTCACCGATCTTTATCTTTTCGCCGACAGAAACATTCAGGTCTTCGAGCAAGATACGTGCAACGACCGCTCCGTTGTTATCGAGAAGCGAAAGGTCGAACCGCTTGCCGTCATCAAGAATGAAATCACCGACGAGGGGAAATGCCGAACCTATGCCTTTTAGCTCGACCATCCGCAAGCCGGGCTTTTGTGCATCAGCCGGAACAGCCATCGCGGTCGTGGTCAATGCCTCGTCGCGGCCGTCAACCGTGCCATAGGCCGATATGACCTCTTCTATCTTCGCAAGCTGATCGGGCGTAAATTCGGCAGAAGAGCTGACCTCGATATCCGCCGTCATCAATGCTCTTGCATCCGTCCCGACGGCAGCTGTCAGGTTTTGTATCAGCGACCTCAAAGCAACGATCGACCCTACACCAAGCGCGATGCACAGAAAAAAGAATAACAGCCGCCGCCACGACGACCGTATCTCTCTGAATGTGAGGTTGAGGATGAATTGCATCGGGAATTTTTACAAGAGTGTAAGTGCGATCCTGATGGATGAACCACGTTCAATATATCGCTGATTCACAAAGGCCGCACATTCGATCAATGCATCGAATATCTCAGGAACCCTCTGCTTGAAGGATCCGCTTTCGACAACATTTATGTTCAGCATTTCATCGTGCTTCAAATAAAAACGCGACATCCCATCTTCTTCATCAAGATACGTCAGACAATCGATCCAGGCGTTCATATTTTGACCATAGAAATCCGGAAAGCCAAAAGTAGTTTTACAGGCTTCGTGAAAAGAGTCCCAGTCTTTGATCTCATCGGTTTCGAGCGAAATATCAACTGTTCTCATTTGACCAATATGATCCTTTAAAAGGCTGCCTTACATATCCGAAATAACTTAAAACCAATAACGAATAACTGATAGTTCCCCCGGAACCGTTATACGTTATTAGCTGTCAGTTCTCAGTTATTCCGGGAAAGTCTTTCAATGCTCCGTTCTTTATGCTGTCCGCCTCTTACGAGGCCTGCCGCCTTTTTTACCGTTCTCTGCACTCGCCGCTCTTTTTGCAGGAGTTTTTGCCGAACCGCCCTTGCGTCCGATCTCGGCAAGATGCTCCTTAAGGCCTGACATCCATCTCTGACTGCCGAAAATACCTTTTAGGAAACTCTCGACCGTGAAGTACACATCAAGCGTTTCCCAATGTATCTGCGTTCCGTTCAAGATAAGTTCGACATCGTTCAGAGCGTCCGCGTCATCGGTCTGAAGTCCCTGGATCATGTCAAGAGGCACAAGCAGCGTCACGCCGCTTTCCATATCCAGTACTAACCGTCGAGAGTTAAGGTCGATACGCGCGGTCTTGGCCTTTGGGAGGTTGGCCATTTTCTCGGAGCCCCGTTTGTTGGCAAGTTTAATTTCCCTTTCAAACTCGGGGTCGTCCAACAATGCCTGTATTCTCTTTTCATCCATGGAATCTTCTCCATTCCAAAATCAGACTTTCCTGATTGTCTATCACTATCAGCTTGGCTATGGCCTGATCTCTTCTGTTAAATCCCCAGTTATCTCTAATAGTGACCGTCTCTTCAAATTCAATGACCATCTCGTGACCTCCGCCAAACACATGAACATGTGCCGGCGGATGATCGTCTGTATTTATTACAAAGCGAAAGCCTCTTTCTCTCAGAACTGTAGGCATAGTTATATTAACCTAATCCGCTTGGGTTTTCAAGATAATTCATCGGAAACGACCTTTCCGTCCCTGAGTGCGATCTGGCGCTGGGCTTTGGCGGCAAGAGCCTGGTCGTGAGTGACCATGACAAGTGTGACATTGTTCTGCTTATGCAGATCGGTCATAAGTTCAAAGATGTGCTGGCCATTTCGCGAATCCAGGTTTCCTGTCGGCTCATCGGCAAATAGTATCTTTGGCCTATTGGCAAAGGCGCGGGCAATGGCAACACGCTGCTGTTCGCCGCCGGAAAGCTCGGACGGATAATGGTGTCCGCGGTCTGACAAGCCGACATCTTTAAGAAGTTTCTCGGCTCGTTGTTTGGCGTCGCTTGCCCCGCGTATCTCCATCGGGATCATGATGTTCTCCTGAGCGGTCAGACTCGGGATAAGATGAAATGATTGAAAGATAAAGCCGACCTTTTGGCTGCGGAGTTCTGCAAGGCCGTCCTCGCTCATTGTAGTTATCTCATCGCCGTCAATGGTGATGCTGCCTTCGGATGGCGAATCAAGCCCTGCAAGCAAGCCGAGCAAAGTAGATTTCCCACTGCCCGAAGCTCCGGTCAATGCAACGAACTGACCATCAGGTATCTCTGCCGAAACATCTGATAAGATTGTCAGGTCTTCCGTTCCTGAGCGAACGGTCTTGGTAACGTCTTTGATAACGATCATATATTTTATAAGGTCAGTTTCATCATAGCTTGCCAAAATCCGTCAAACAAGTTCCAATTAAATTGCATCAAAACCTTTTGAGCTTAAAGAATAAACGCATCTGAACTAAAATGAGTTCCCTGTCACGGATCAAATCTTTAATTTGCTTTGGAATTGTTATATTCGCCGTCAGCTGCGGCGGACAGGACCGCTTTACGGGCGGCCAAGGCAACGTCGAACGCCCGTTGGTCTATCCGCAGACGGTAGCAACAAGGCCAAAGATAATCGCTTTTGGTGACAGCCTGACCGCAGGCTTTGGATTGTCTGAGACCGAGTCGTATCCATATCTGCTCCAACAGCGGCTGAACGCCGAAGGTTATAATTATGAGGTGGTGAACGCGGGGGTTTCCGGTGATACAAGTCTTGGCGGGAGCGAACGCGCCGAATGGACGCTGGAACAGGAAGGGGCAAAGATATTGATCCTCGAGCTTGGAGCCAATGACATGTTGCGGGCAATGCCGCCCGCACGGATGAAGGCTAACCTTGAAAACATTATAAAAAAGGCTCAGGAATTGGACATGAAGATCCTGCTCTGCGGGATGTTTGCAGCGCCGACCTTGGGTAATGAGTATCAACAGGAATTCAACGCTGCCTTTCCGGATCTTGCCGACAAATATAAGACCGCTTTTTTGCCTTTCCCGCTTGAGAACATCGCGTTGAAACCGGAATTGAACCAAGGCGATGGCATTCACCCAAACGCAGAAGGAACGAAGATCATGACCGAGAACATTTACACCGCCCTTTTGCCGCTTTTGGAGAAATGATCACATTCATCAAGAAAACGGATCGATCTTCTTGAAGTGCTTTTCGCGGCTGCCGAGAATGCCGAACCGTCTGTTTACACCACGTTGTATCTTTTTCCATGCACCATAAACAAGCCGAGTTATTCCCTTTTTCTTTGAATTGTCGATGCCGGCAACACCGGCTGCCTCACCTTTTTCATGAGTGCTCCAGATCGCGAAATAGTCGCTCTGCTGTGGCGGCTTTTCAAATATCGGTTTGACCTCAATGCGTTTGGCAATTATCAGCAGCATTGTCGGTTCTTCATTCACCAGCGTGACACGTTCGTGCACTGTGTCAGGATCGGTCACCTCATACCAGTCGCAGTCCTGAATTTCCTCAAATATCAGCGTCTGCTCCAGCTCAAAGCCATTGGCCCCTGAAAAGATCCGAAAAAACAGTTCAGGGCTGAACTGGTAAAACCCGTGGCCAAGATGATTGTTTGTCGGGGTTATCGAAAGAAAATGTCCGCCGGGACGAACCATTTCCATGCAGTTCTTTATCGCCTGCGGATAATTAAACACGTGCTCCAGGGTTCCGCCGTCAAGAACGACCGAAAAACGCTCTTTGTGCTCATCACCTATCGGCAGATTCAGGTCACTTACGACCGTTGCTCCTTCATAATCTGAAGCGTCGAAAGATACGATGCTCTCGGCACCGAGAGATCGCAAGAAGGGCTCGGCATATCCGTTCGCTCCGGTAAATTCCGATGCCTTCGACGCAGCATCCTTCTCGCCCGCTTTGGCGAGAACACCAGCAAGGGCATCCTCGCCAATAAGCATACTCTGCCGCCCGACGGTAGCTGTTTCGGCGAATGAAACTCCACGATTACGCGAGTAAAGTAAAAATTTTGTTCCGTTAATATCCAAACCCATAGAGTAAAGCGATTATATTGCCCAAATAATGTCAGTTCAACCACACTTTTTTTATTCTGTGAATAAGATAGCTTGAAAAAGACACAATATCTGGTATATATTCCGTTCACATATCAAACATATAGTTTTTCGTTTGTGTAGTATGTCTGCTCGCCAAAGCCGCTTCTTGCTGGGCGAAGCTCTACTTGGGGACAAATGAAATGAATTTTCCGGTACGTTTGTGTCTTGCATTCGTGACAGTTGCCGCCATGATGACCGCCATGGTCTGGAATATATCTCATGCCAATGCCGAAAGGCATTTGCGATCAGAGACCTATGGCAACCAACGAAATATTGATGCTTTGATCAATGATCTTAACGAATTTAGCAGGTCTGGCAGTTCGGTCAGAGATGTACAGGATATCCATCTGCCGAATTCTCGGGAACGCGTAGTCCTCTGGAAACAGCGTGACACGGACGGTTTCGAGCAAGATCATTACGCAATTGCCTCAGAAGACGGAGTCATACAACGCATCGCAATAGCGTCAAATGTCATCAGGCTCAGGCACGCCCAATTCGACCCGCTTGTCGAAAAGCCGCAGATCCCTCATCTGTCCGCTCCATTTGCAAATGATCGCGTATATGAAACATACATCGTTCAGTTCGTATCACAACCGATGCGGGCATATCGCGATGAGCTAGAAAGGCTGGGCGGCGTTGTCGGTTTTTATCTCCATGACAATGCTTATCTGGTAAAAATTGACAGATCGAGGGCGGCAGCTCTTTCTGCACTGCCATTTGTCAGATGGGTTGGGCAATACGAGGCCGCTTTCAAATTGGAAGGCGACATTATTAACAGCCTTGTCTCAGGAGACAAAAGTTCGGACCGGTTTAACATTATGCTGACCGAACGCGGCGGGAAAGCACAGAGAGGTTTGGTAAAACGCATTGCGGAATTTGGCGGGATCGTCCATAAAACAAATCCGGCAGGTTTTCGTATTGAAGCAACGCTTTCACCGGAGCTCCTTTTGGCGACAGCTCACGATCCGGACGTGCTCTTTATCGACCGTTGGTCAGCGCCGGAAAATGACATGAACATCGTTCGTTCATCGGGCGGCGTGAATTACATAGAGAACGCGTTCGGTTATCGCGGTGAGGGCGTTCGGGGTGAAGTGATGGACAACGGCCTGCGGCAAACGCATAACGATCTTCGTTCGGGCAATCTGCCCTTGATCCACAATTCCCTAAACACGAACGAGCCTACCAATCATGGAACATCGACCTACGGTATTGTCTTTGGCAGGGGAACGGTGAACTCACAAGGCCGCGGAATGCTCCCGGAAGGACAGGGTATCTTTGCTGACCGCGATTTTCTTTCTGATCGTTATACACATACCGCAAGGCTGGTAAGCGAACCATACAATGCGGTCTTTCAATCGAACAGCTGGGGAACAACCCCGACGCAGTATTACAGAACCGTCTCGGCAGAATTGGACGATGTAGTATTTCTAAACGATATTCTGATCGTCCATTCGCAAAGCAATACCGGATCAAGAATGTCGAGGCCTGAGGCTTGGGCAAAGAATGTGGTATCGGTCGGCGGTATCTATCACTTTGGTACTGCAACCTACGACGATGACCTGTGGAACAGCGGAGCGAGCCACGGACCGGCTTCGGACGGCAGAATAAAACCTGACCTCGCCCATTTTAACGACGGCATATTTACCACAAGCAGAGCCAGTGATTCAAGCTACACCGATTTCACCGGAACAAGTGCTGCAGTTCCCATAACCGCCGGACACTTTGGCATCTTTTATCAGATGTGGCACAACGGGCTTTTTGATAATCCGGTAGGTCAGAGCGTTTTTGAAAGCCGTCCGCACATGACCACAGCCAAGGCGATAATGATAAACACGGCGGAGCAGTGGGACATGACAAGGCCCGGAACAGACATCCGACGCGAACATCAGGGTTTTGGACGCGTCAGCCTGTCTAATCTCAATGCAATGAGTGAGAAGATGCTCATTGTTGATGAGTCGGACATTTTGACGGAGTTTGAAACGAGAACGTATTTTGCTCCTGTCGTCACCGGGATGACCGATCCTTTAAAGATAACGCTGGTGTATGCCGATCCGATGGGAAATCCCGCATCAGAGATAGCCACGGTCAACGATCTTGACCTGAAAGTGACTGCTCCGGACGGCACCGTATATTTCGGTAATGTCGGCCTGGGAATAGGCGGCGGAATGTGGTCGCAGCCGGGCGGAGTACCAAATACCGTTGACACTGTCGAGAATGTTTTCATCGAAGATCCGATGGCCGGCGTGTGGAGAATTGAGGTAACTGCCTCCGCACTAAACCAGGACGCGAGGCCGGAGACGGCTGACATTATTGACGCTGATTTTGCTTTGGTCGCAAGCGGCATTTCCCGCGTTGCCCCGACAGCAGCTCATACATCGATATCAGGACGCGTAATTTCGCAGCAAGGCCATGGAATAAATATGGCAACGCTAACACTGACCGATGCGAACGGGATGATTCGCAGAACACGGACCGGCCCATTCGGATATTACCGATTTTACGAGATCGCGATCGGCAGTTCTTACGTTCTGGAGGTCTCAGCAAAGCGTTACGGCTTTAGCCCGGCTTCGCGGTTCGTTTTGGCAGACGGTGATATGGCAGAGATCGTATTTATTGCGGATACGCCGTCGGCAAATTATTGAAGTGCGTTGATCATCCGGTTGATGCCATCGGCCACATCGCTTCCAAGATGAACACGCAACGCTCGGCGGTCGCGGTCTAGCAATACCTGAAAATCACCGCGCGCCTGAGCAGCTTTGACAATGCCGAACGTGTATTTCTGTCCCGGCACCGGCAGATCGGCCGCGTCATCTGAAGTTATTTGCAGAAACACACCGTTGTTTGCACCGCCTTTGTAAGCCTGTCCCGTCGAATGCAGAAATCGCGGGCCGAAACCGAGGCACGTCGCGGAAAGGCGTTTTTCCAGAACGTATTTTCTGATGGTTTGCAGAGCATTTTCTGTTTCCGCGTTCATTTCCACATAGCCAAGAACGGCAAAATAATCGCCGTCCTCAATGGTCGAAAAATGCGCCGAAAGTATCTCTGCAAGGCCTTTTTCATCGACCATACCAAGCAGCTTTCCGGCATATTCCGGCGAAGTAAAAAGCTTTATGCTGTTCGTTTCAAAGAAAGGTTCTTCTGCCGGTAAGGCACCCGTCGCTTCGTATTCTTCGGTAAGCTTTCGAGCCTCGATCTTGGCGGATTCGACATCGGGCTGATCGAACGGGTTTATTCCCATTACAGCTCCCGCAACTGCGGTAGCAAATTCCCAGCGGAAAAATTCGGCTCCGAGGTCATAAATATCTTCCAATTCGATGCGAATGACCGGATGGCCCGAACCGAACAGTGACGCGAGATCTGTTGCGAGAGCGGAAGTTCCCTTTAACCTGATCTCAACGAATACGCGGTCGTTGCCGTAGCTGACGGCAGGCTGGAGCGGTTCGCGGTCAACGGGAATCATCGCGACACCATTCTTTCCGGTCGATTCGGCAACGAGCTGTTCAAGCCAGGCTCCGAGGTCGTAAATTTCCGGCGATGTAAAAATGGTCAGCTTGTCGCGGCCAGCCGCGTGGCAAACACCGAGGATCAGTCCAAGCAATGCTCCCGGATTTGCAGACGGGTCGCTGTTCTTGCATTCATCCGCCATTGCCTTTGCTCCGCTAAGCAGACGTTCGACATCTAGGCCCATTGAAGCCGCAGCCGTGATTCCAAAAGGCGAAAGTGCAGAAAAACGTCCGCCGACGGTCGGTTCCCCAAAGAAAATATGTCGAAACCCGTCGGCAC
>JAHBSH010000033.1 GCA_019639215.1 Acidobacteriota bacterium | reverse complement strand
ACCGCCGGAGCAAAGGCATCTGCAACTTTCCAGAATGAAAGTTTATAGAACCTGATCAAAAACGCGACCGTCAGAAATCCGCCTATCAGCCCGCCGTAATAGATACCGCCCGAACGAAGAAAATCAAAGGAAAAGATGTTCACATTGGGTTCGACAAAGAACATCAATATCTTTGAACCCAAAAGACCGCCGACCAGCGTCCACAATCCGAGATCGTAGATGCGTTCCTTTGGCAAACCGTCGCGTGCCGCCAGCCGCGCCGCCGCAAGCAGAGCGAACAACATCCCGGCCGCCAGCCAAATGCCATAGCTGGTCACAGGGAATTCACCAATTCTGAATAGCTCTGGATACATTGTTTTGTCAGAACCGGGAGCGGTAGCGACCGGGTTTTCTTACTATGCTATCAGACCCAAAAACACCCCTCACCGGTCGTGTTTCTGCCCTTCCTCCTGTTGCTTCTTTTTTGTCATGAACATGTCTATTATCAACAATCCCGCACCTGCTATTATTGCCATGTCTGCGACGTTGAATGTAGGGTAATGCCACGACCCGAACTGCACGTCTATAAAATCAACGACAAAACCCAATCGCAAACGGTCTGTCACGTTTCCGGCAATGCCCGCAAGCAAAAGGGCCAAAGCTCCGAGGATGCGGTCATCAGAACGCGGCGTTTTCCAAAAAAAATAAAGTACCAGAATTCCCGCGATCACCGCCACCGCCGAAAGTCCCCAGCGGCCCGCATCGCCATGATCGTCCAGCATTGAAAATGCCACGCCTGTATTCTGCGCGTACGCAAAATTCAGAAAACCGGGAATGACATTTATATCGTCACCAAAACGCAGACGCCGAACGGCCCACGCCTTCGTTGTCTGGTCGATCATAAAAACCCCGCCAGTAATGACAAGGTAGCCAAGTTTCCAGAAAAAGTCCTTTTTGTTCACTTATTCAGTATAAGGGAAAATTGCCTTTGGCGCTTTGTGTTCGCTCCACCATGTTGCATAGCATACGTCGGTGCAGCCCAAAGCGTGTGTTACGACCCGCCATTTACCGCCGCTTTTTCTGAGAAGGCCAAAGAAGTTGTCGTCGAAAATATCTTCGTGGCCCTCGAACATCGTGCCTTCTAACCTGATCCTGCCGCCAGACGGGTTTTGCGGCCTGCCGCTGACAAATGCCCAAGATCCCTGCGTCTTTATATGATCAACAACGAAGATCACCTTCTGTTTCAGGTCTTTTTCCACCGGAACGCGCATCGCGTTCAATATCGCCTTGCGTTCGGCAGAACCCTCTTTAGGTATTGCTGTGGACTGAGCGGCAACAGACATTACCCCAGTAAATAAAACCACAGTCCACAATATTAATGAGCGACATCTCATATTAGTAAGCCTCTTTTACACCCAACAACTGAAATAGATCATCATGCTGCGGCAGCTTTTTCAAGCTCACTAAGAGCTTCTATACAGCGTTCGCAGACGGTCGGGTATTTCTCAAATTCTCCGACGCGGACGGAATAGTTCCAGCAGCGTTCGCATTTTTCGCCGTCTGCCTTTTCTATTTTGATCCCTAAGGAATCGGCTTCGTGAACCTCTACCTGCGAAACGATAAAGATGTAACGAAGTTGTGGGTAATAGTCCAGTAAAAACATCGTCGTATCTTTATCAACGCTGAGGATAACTTTTGCCTCAAGCGAAGAACCGATCACTTTTTCACCGCGTGCGGCTTCTAGAGCTTTCAGTACTTCATCACGTATTCCGTATATGCGTTCCCAACGTGCAAGCAATTCTGAATTATCTGCTTCACTAACCGCAGGAAACTCAGCCAGATGCACCGAAGCAACCTGCTGTCCCGGAAGATTTTCCCATGCTTCGTCCGAAGTAAATGCAAGCATAGGTGCAAGAAGCCGACATAGCGAATCGGTCAATTTATACAACCCTGTCTGAGCCGAACGGCGTTCGAGCGATGTCGGAGCATATATGTACAAACGGTCTTTCAAGATATCCAGATAACGGGCAGACAGCGTAACCGTGCAGAAATGATATAGAGCCGAATACGACGCCTGAAAATCGAAATTCTTATAGCCGTCCAAAACGGTCTTGGTCACTTCGTTCAGGCTTGCCAAGGCCCAGCGGTCGATCTCCAGCATTTCTGCCTCGGCTACTGATTGGGCGGCCGGATCAAATCCGTCCAGATTGCCGAGCATATATCTGGCTGTGTTGCGGAACTTGCGATAGGCGTCAGTTACACGCGAAAGTATCTCGTCAGAACAACGGACATCTTCGGTATAATCGACCGCCGCCGCCCACAGACGCATTATCTCAGCACCCGAACGATCTATTATCTCGTGCGGTGAAGTCACGTTGCCCAAGCTCTTTGACTGTTTCTTGCCTTCGCCGTCAACGACCCATCCGTGTGTAACGATCTGTTTATACGGCGCCCGATCATGTGCCGCGATGCCGCACATCAGCGACGAATTGAACCAGCCGCGATATTGGTCGCCGCCTTCCAGATAAACGTCAGCCGGGAAGTGCAGTGTGTCGCCGCGTGTTTCCAAAACGGCAACGCTAGACGAACCGGAATCGAACCACACGTCGAGAATGTCGGTCTCTTTGGTAAATTCACCATTACCGCATTCTTGGCATTTATAGCCATCGGGCAACAGTTCCGATGCTTCGCGGTTGTACCACGCATCGGCTGTTTCGGCAGCGAAAATATCGGCGACATGATAGATCAGTTTGGCGTCGATCACACAGTGTTCACAAGATGTGCAATGAAACGCGATGATCGGTACTCCCCAAACACGTTGACGCGAAACGCACCAATCCGGGCGGCCTTTTATCATGTTGGCCATGCGGCCTTCACCCCACGCCGGATGCCATTTTACGTTCTCGACCTCACGCAAAGCCTGCGCACGCAATGACTTGTCGCCTTGGTTGTCCATCGCGATGAACCATTGCGGCGTTGCACGATAGATCACCGGTTTGTGCGAACGCCAACCGTGAGGATATCGGTGCGTGTAGTCTTCATGAAACAGCAGCGAGCCGTTATCCCGCATAAATTCGACGATCTTCGGGTTTGCCTTAAAGACAAATTCGCCTGCAAAATGCTCGACTTCTTCGGTGAAAACACCTTTGGCATTTACCGGACAATACGCCGGCAGGCCGTGTCGCTGGCCGATATAAAAGTCGTCCGTACCGTGTCCCGGAGCGGTGTGAACAAGTCCGGTTCCCGCGGTTTTACCGCTCTTTTTGCCGTCATCGTCAGCTGAATCGTCGCCGAGCGTAACGTGATCGCCGAGCATTATCAGCGAAACGCGGTCTAGCCACGGGTGCTGAGCTTCGAGCTTATCCAGCTTTTCTCCTTTAAATCGGACTATTTCTTTGGTCGCATCAAAACCAGCTTTTTCCGCAACACTTACGACCAATTCGGTTGCTATCAACAACACTTCGTCGCCGACCTCTATCGCCGAATAATCGAATCGCGGGTTCACCGATATGCCGAGGTTTGCCGGAAGCGTCCATGGCGTCGTTGTCCATATAACGCATTTGACGTTCTTTCCGGCAAGCTTCTCATCTATCAATGCCGGATCGGATTTAAGCAGAAACTTTACATAGACCGACGGCGAAACGACATCGGCATATTCAACTTCGGCTTCGGCCAGAGCTGTCTGGTCGTAGACGTCCCAATAGACAGGCCGTGCTCCGCGATAAACAAATCCACGTTCGACGTATATCCCGAACAAACGCGCAGTTTCCGCTTCGTATTCATTCGACATCGTCAGATACGGCGTCTCCCATTCGCCGAGAATACCGAGGCGTTTGAAATCGCGGGTCTGGTTGTTCATCGCCGTCGAAGCGTGTTCGCGGCAGATACGGCGAAAAGTGTTGGTTGGGATGTCGTCTTTGTTCTTGCCTTTTTCTTTTAATTTCCGTTCGACGTAATTTTCTATCGGCAGCCCGTGGCAATCATAACCGGGAACATACGGCGCGTCATAACCCATCATCGAACGCGATTTGACCACAAAATCTTTCAGTATTTTGTTCAACGCCGTGCCGATATGAATGTCTGCGTTGGCATAAGGCGGGCCATCGTGCAGTATAAATTTTTCGCGGCCTTTTCTTACCTCGGCAATTTTTTCATAAAGCCCCATTTCTTCCCATTTTTTTAAACGGGCAGGCTCACTCTGGCCAAGGTTCGCTTTTTGGGCGAAGTCTGTCTTCGGCAAATTAACCGTCTTCTTCAGATCAAACACTTCATTCGACATATAAAAAATCTTCCGTTATCTACTTTCTATTTAAATTGCTTACCTACAACCACAATCAAAAAAGCCCCAAGCCTTCTTTCTCGGCTTGGGACTTTGCTAGAAGCAAACTTCTTTCCTGGCTCAATAAACACTGAACCTGAGTCCCTTAATGTTGATTATAATGGGCGATAGCCTCCGCATAATTCACTATTAGAATACCACAATATGTTCCGCGTTTCTATGTATCAAGACGACCTAAACCCGGTGTCATTCTTCCTCCACGGTCACTAAAAGCGGGTATTCGCGGGCTTTTGCGAGGTTCATGGCTTTTTGGGATTTCATGTACGCGATGTCGTAAGGGTAAACGCCGGCAATTCCTTTGCCCTCGTTATGAACTTTGAGCATTATCGCCACTGATTCGGCTTCCGAGCGTTTGAAAATATAGTTCAGCACAAAAACGACGAATTCCATGGTCGTAAAATCGTCATTGTGCAGAATGACCTTGAACATAGGCGGTTTTCTCAGCCTTGTTCTGGTTTCGGTCAGTACATCAGTATCGTTATCAGGAAGGTCGGACATGGAAAAAAACCTTAAACAGGATCGTCAACAGCTTATCATAAATACCCTTGCAAACACATTGATCTAGAAAAACCTTAAACACCCCTTATCACATTAAAATCTGTGCAAGAATTCCAAAGATCGCATGTTAAACACAATTGCTATGGACGAATCGCCTTTTTTTTGATAAGTTTCAGTTGCGCTGTTTACTAAGTATTCATTTTTTGTAGAAGTCCCACATTCCAATAATGTGCGGCCGCAGATAGCGGTTTCTCAATTGTCGGCCTGATGGCAACTCGATCAGTAAAGAAAAAAGGACTTATACGTACCGCTGAGCGAAGGTCTGCGCCCTCAAAGCGTCCTCCTATTGAAAAGACTGATCTAAAGAACATCTTTTCTCAGGTTGGGCAAAAGCTTCGCGAAGGATATTCCAGCGAAGCCCAACGCGTTCTCACCAATACAATTGCAAACTATTCTCATTCTGAAGATGACCTTGCGGGCCTAAACAGGCTCTTGTCCTTCACGCTCGAAACTCTCGGTAAATACAAAGAATCACTCGAACCCATTGAGTCCTACGAACAACAGGATAATCTGGAAAAGCTGTCTCTGGAAACTCAGGTTAGGGTTACCACACAGCTTGCCGTTGCTTACAACAATCTCGGCGATCATCCTAAAGCCGTAACGCTGCTCAAGGACAACCTGACAAAAGCGCGTGGAAATGACCTGAGACATCTGTTGGGGGCAATAGACATTGGGCTTGCCAGAGTTTATCGAAAATTGAATGAATCTTCTATTTGCCGTGACTACGCAAAACGGGCGCTCGATTCTTTCCGCGAATCAGGTGATTGGCTCGGTATGGCAGAGGCCTATCGCGAGATTGCGATCAGCCATCATCAGGAAGGCGACAGCGAACGTTCCATTCAGTATTTTGAGCTTGGTGTTCAGATCATCGGAGAAAGATCGGCTCCGTTCATGCTCGGTAAAATTTATACCGATATGTCCGGAGCATATTGGTTCCTTCGCCGTTCTCAGGAAGGCATTGCCTGTCTGGAAAAATCCATTGAGTTCTTTGACCGTACCGAGCACGTTCTGAACTCCGTTATCGCCTATAACAATCTCGGTATCAATCTGCTCCACATGGGTGAGTGGACAAAGGCGGAAAGCATGATATCGCGAGCACTGGATCTGGCTGTTTCAATGGACCACGCGCACATTGCTGGAATAATGGACAGCCTCGGCGAGATAAAGATCCTGCAAGGTGACCTGTCAAAAGCTCGTGAGTTCCTGGTAAAAGCGGTCGCATTTGCCCGCGAAAAGGGACGCGAATGGTATGAAACTCAGGCAATGCGAAATTTGGCCAGATGCATGCTGGCAGAAGGTGAATATCAGGCAGCTGTCGCAAAATCAGAAAAGACCATAGAGCTATGCGAACGCATAGGCGACAAACATCATGCAAATATGGTTCGTTTGGTGTTGGCAGAAAGCCGCCTGAAAATGGGTGACGCAACATCATGCGAAAAAGTTCTTCAAGACATTGAGGATAACGATCCCTCATCGGACTTTTTTGTCCTTGGAAATATTCAACGCATCCGCGGGCTTGCAGCATTGGAAAACAATGAGAGCGAACTCGCCATTCATCATTTCAACAGAAGTCTGACGATATTTGAGGCCGCCGAGGATATTTATCATACGGGTGTTTCTCATCTTTTGTTGGGAGAATTTATACCCGTCGAGCGTCGCGACAGCGCCTTGGCACACCTTACGTCAGCAGCTGAAATATTCAGAAAGCTTGACATCAGACCGCTAGCAGAAAAAGCGGAAGATCTTCAACGAGAGATAGCCAATGGTACACCTGCGGCAACACCGAGGACCGTTACCACAGGAAAAACATCAACCGCAGTCTCACAGCTTTTAATGGTTCGCCTTGCGGAGGCAACCGCGTCAAGAGAACTGCTATTTCGTGAGGTAATTGCCGTTTTACAGCAAGAAAGCCAGGCACGAAAGATCGCCATTGTCGAGTACGATGCAAACAAACGGCTTGCTCCTTTCATTACTCACGGCATATCCGCCGAAGACAGCTCACAATTGGCTCGGCTCTTTGACGAAGCGGTCAGAGCAGGAGATGAAAAGGAGTTTTTGAGAAAGAATAAGCTTGCGGTCTTCAATCTGCGTTCGCTCAATGCTCCTCCTGCTTTTGTCATGGTCGGCCCTGCCTCATCTGCCTATCTGAATGACGGCAGTACACTTGACCCACTGTTCCGCGTGGTAGAGCTTGGGCTGGACGTTATTTCACTCCGCGAAAAAGATCGTTCTACGCCTGGCGACCAGCAGATCAGTCCATACACATCAGCCAACCTTATGCCGGGCTTCATTCACTCCTCGCCCGCAATGACGGCATTGGTTGAGGAGGTCTATAAGATACGTTCCTCTGACGTTACGGTGCTTGTCACGGGCGAATCGGGAACTGGTAAGGAACTTGTGTCACGGGCTATCCACACTCTGTCTAACAGAAAAGACAAAGTATTTGTACCTTTCAACTGCACGGCTGTGCCTAAAGAGCTTGCCGAAGGTCATCTGTTCGGTTTTAAAAAAGGAGCGTTTACCGGAGCCGTAAGCGACTCGCCGGGTATGATCCGCTCGGCAGATGGCGGCACTTTGTTTTTGGATGAAGTAGGCGATCTTCCTTTGGATGTTCAGCCAAAGCTGCTTCGTTTTTTGCAGGAAGGCGAGATCCAGCCAATAGGAGAGAAGAAACCTCTAAAAGTAGATGTTCGCGTTATAGCGGCGACGAATATGCCTTTGGAAGATAAGGTTGCTGAAGGTACATTTCGCGAAGACCTGTTCTACCGCCTCAATGTAATCAGGCTGCGTGTTCCGCCATTGCGGGAAAGGCGTTCGGAGATTCCGCCGATAGTGAACTATTACATAAATCATTACTCATCAAGGTTCGGCAAACGCGACATCACCTTCACCCCGCAGACAATAGATCTATTGATGGTTTGCGAGTGGGAAGGAAACGTCCGCCAGCTTTGCAATGAGGTTCAGCGGCTGATAGCTCGTGCAGTTGACGGAGAAGTGATAACGCCTGAACATCTCTCTCCTGAACTTAAACGCTCTGCAACACCGCTGACCCCTGCCGAAGGTCAAGGCATGACGAGAACTATCACATCTTTTGACGGTCCGATACGGCCATTTGCAAATATAGCCGAGGGCGGCACACTTGAAGATGCTGTTACCGAACTGGAGATGCAAATGATAAAAAGTTCTCTAAGCCGCCATAACTGGAACATTTCACGTGTTGCCAACGAACTTGGTCTGACCCGACGCGGACTTTACCTTAAACTGACCAGATACGGCATCGACAAAGTCGCCTAAAAAGGTGCTGATAAAGCGCGTAGATCTTTCACTATCGCCGGCATTATTCCTATCACATGGTCTATTTCAGCTTCTGTCGTATAACGGTTGAGTGTGAATCGTATCGACCCCATAGCTCTGCTGTATGGGACATCCATCGATTGAAAGATCGTACTTGGTAAATGTCCCGGCGAAGCACACGCTGAGCTTGTATCGGCGACAACACCTTGGTCGTATAACCGTGACAAGATCGCCTCTCCATTCACATCTTCAAAGGATATATTGCTTATATTTGGCAGCCTTTTACCACGTCCATTGATATATGCCGCATCTATTGACACCAGGCCGTTTTCCAGACGGTCACGTAGTTTGGTGATCTGTTCCGTTTGTGACAGATCAGCCGCCAGCTTTGCCGTCGCGTAAAAGCCGGCAAGTCTTTTTACATCATTTATGGCGTCGGACGATTCAGAAAGATAAATGCCGCTGTTCTTGCGAACATATACAGCTCTTACAGAGTTTGACTGGCCTGAGCTGTCCAACGAAAAAGAAACAAGATCTGCCTTGCCGACCTCTGTCTTCGCAAAGCCGACCGACGACCCAACATCAACGTGAACCAAAGCATTTGAATATCGCCGAACGATCTCCGTAAGTTCTTCTACCGGAAAAATTGCTCCGGTTTCCTCATTGGCAATTGGCAATGAAACAAATGCTGTTTCCGGATCAAGTGTCGAACAAAATGAATCAATGTCGGGCGTTCCGTCCACATTCAGTCCGATGAATGAAACCCGGCAGCCATTCTTGGCTTCCTCTTCTGCAAAACACTGTATGATCTCGGTCGAAGCACCGAGAGTGGTTATGACGTGTGTTTTGTCAGGACGTGCCGAAAGTGCCGCAGATAGAACAGAACTCATCAATAACACGCTGTCGGATATTAAAACTATCTCTTCTGGTAAGGAACCGATCAAAATTTCGGCGGAGGCCATACGGACATTTTCGATAAGAGCCGCAGGACCGGCATGCGCCATTCCGGTACATAATTCGTCCGCTATCATTCCGCCCGCATTTTTATTGAGGTAGATCATTTCCAGATATGGTTTATTTTTCAAGGACTTGCGTCCTCAATTTACCATTTGCCGATTACCTATTACAATTTGTATAGAGTGAGCGCTGTACTTCAAATATCAGAGCCTAACGGCCGCATTTGGGAATTCGATCTTGTTCCCTCAACAACTGTCCAGATCGGACGTGCAAAGGACAATGACATTGTCCTGAACGACCGTCGTGTATCGCGAAAGCATGCTTTTGTGACGTCCGACAACGGTAAATTCAAGTTGGTTGACGGTTATTTTGAGGACGGAAAGCTTGTCCGCAGCGTCAATCATGTTTTCGTGAATGGTTCGCCCATGAACGAAAAACAGCTTGAAACCGGTGACTCTATCATCATCGGCGAAAGCAAACTTCTTTTTATCGAGATCATCACCGCACCACTTCCGGTAGATGCCGCAGGTTTAGAAACGCCTGTTTCTATTCCGGATGCGGGCATCGGTATGACAGCTACATCGGTCGGCAATGCCCCAACGGTCGTTGATCTGCCGGGCGGTGTGGAATTTGACGATAAACCTCTCGGGCAAACACAGCTTCTCATTTCTGCCAATGAGATCATTGCTCGGCAATCCCACATTTCTGTAGAAACTGGCGTTGCGACCTCAGAAGAGATAAAAGACCTTCGTCGTAAGGCAAAGATGCTTGAGCTTCTTTATGAAATGAGCCGTTCGCTGGGAACGATCTTTGACCTGAAAAGCATCTTTGAAAAGGCGACCGATCTCATCTTTCGCGGAACACCGGCTGACAGGGTCGTAGCCTTGCTTGCAGACGAGACCCTTGACGGCCGCATCCTTGATTACAGTCTGGTTCCTCTTGCTGTGAAAACGCGTGATGAGAACCTCGACAAACTAACCGACACTATGACGGTCAGCAGGACTATCACGCAAAAGGTGATGCGTGAAAAGGTTGCCCTGCTGTCACAGGATGCAAAAACGGATGAACAGTTCTCCGGTGTAGAATCCATAGTGTCGCAGGGAGTTCGTTCCACTATCTGTGCCCCGCTCATAACCGAATCCAACGTCCATGGCGTCATCTACGCCGACAGGCTTGATCCGTATTCGGCGTTTACGCCTGACCATCTGGAACTCATAAGTGCCGTCGCCGCACAGACGGCCGTTACGGTGGAAACGGTCAAAGCACATAAACGGCTTGCCCGTGAGGAAGTGGCTCGTGCAAACTACAGCCGTTTCATGCCTGAATATGTCGTAAAACAGCTGCTTGACCATCCTGAATCATTCAGGTTAGGCGGTGTTAATCAAAAGATCACCGTGCTTTTTGCTGATATTCGCGGCTTTACTTCGACATCAGAAACTGCAAATCCGGAAAAAGTGGTCGGCCTGCTGAACAAGTATTTTTCGGCAATGTCCGAAATAATTTTTGCTCATGGCGGAACGCTTGATAAATATATTGGTGACGGCCTAATGGCATTGTTCGGAGCGCCGACAGCATCAGAAGAAGATGCTCTTAACGCCGTAAAGGCCGCCGTTACAATGCAGAAACGCATCCCCTCACTAAATGATGAACTTCGCTCAGAAGGTTTTGGCCAAGTCGCGATCGGCATCGGGCTTCATACGGGCGTTGCTACGATAGGCTATATCGGTTCTGACAAACGTTCTGAATATACCGCCATCGGCGACACCGTAAACCTTGCCTCCCGGCTTGAATCCCACGCAAAAGGCGGCCAGATACTTATGTCGGACGCCACCGCCGAAGCTAGCGGCAACCGCATTCCCGTCAACACTCTGGAGCCTCTTACTGTCAAAAACCGCGTCCAACCCGTAAGCGTTCTTGAGATCAAGTGGGGTTAGTTCTAAGCGGGCATGTAAAGAATTCTCTTGGCTTGACCGCTCGAAAAGGCATATAATCGTTTCACCGGAAAATATGCTGAAGATCTCTTCGCTAAAAAAGCTTGTTACTGATTCCATGGCTATTGACCTCGGGACGGCCAGCACGATCATCGCCGTTAAAGATCGCGGTGTTGTGTTGGATGAACCGTCTCTTGTGGTGATAAACGAGATCTCGGAAGAGATCATCGCCTTTGGCCAGGAGGCCGCCGATATGGAGGGCCGTGAAGGACGCGACCTGGTTGTCCGCGAACCGATGATCGGCGGTGTCGTCGCTGATTTTGAAAAGACGAAAAAGATGCTTGCCCATTTCGTTAAGAAGGCGAAATCGGGCGGATCGAACCTTGCCATTCAAGCTGTGATGAGCATGGTCTCTGACGTTACCCACGTCGAACAACGTGCCTTGCACAACGCTGCCGAAGAGGCAGGGATAGGCAAGGTCTTTATGATGGAAGAGGGGCTTGCGGCTGCATTCGGCGCCGGAGTTTTGCCTACGGACAAACGAGCGTCGGCAATAATCGACATCGGAGCCGGCACGACCAATATCGCGATAGTAGCAAAAGGTTCGGTCGTTCACTCTACCAGCGAGCGCTACGGCAGCAACGAGATCAATGCGGTGATCGCCACGCATCTGCGGCGGCATCGCGGTTTGCAGGTAGGTGAAGAAACAACTGAGTTTCTCAAAACAAATTTTGTCTCTACCTATTTGCCGGATGATATATCTAAAACCATCGAAGTTCGCGGACGCGACGTGCAGACGGGAAGTCCCGGAGCTGTAGAGATAACGTCCGGTGAACTTTATCCGGTTGTCGAGAGCGTTGTCCGGCGTATTGCGCAGCTTGTAAAGGACACCCTGACGGAGCTTCGGCCAGAGGTAGCGGCGGATATCTATGACCGCGGCGTCATACTTACGGGCGGCGGTGCTCTTTTGGACGGCCTCGACCAATATCTTCGTTCATTTATCAATCTTCCGGTCACCGTTGCCGACGAACCGCGTTATGCCACAGTTTTCGGATTGGTAAAAATGTTCGATGACCTGAAACTGCTCGAGCGTGTAGCGCGAAACGAACTCAATGTGCTGCAGAATGCCGAGATACCCTTTGAAGCATAAAACAGCCGGAACCGGACGAAGTCAACAAATTAAAAATGCCGTCAGAACCGCAAAATTACAGTGAATTTTGGGATTTCTATGTCCGTGAACATTCCAAGCCGTTGACGCGGCTTCTGCATTTTGTGGGAACTTCACTTGGCATCATTCTGCTTATTTGGTTCATTGCTCGCGGTACGTGGTATTACTTTCCGCTTTGTTTTGTATGTGGTTACGCATTTGCCTGGTTTGCCCATTTCGTCATAGAAAAGAACCGCCCTGCCACATTCAAATACCCTTTCTGGTCATTTATCTCTGATTACAAAATGATGTGGTACATGGCTACCGGACGCATGAACGGCGAGGCCGAGCGTGTACGACAGACCGAACCGTAAAGAATAAATTCTCGCTGAAGAGATGTGGCAACTATTCTTCATTCTTTTGGTGATCGCCATCATAGGCGTCATTGTCTGGCACAAAATTGTCTCTGCCAACACGGCCGATCCTAAAAGAAACCTGCATCATTCACATCTGGTAGGCGTCCTGCTGAATTTGGACGAAGGTTCGATGGCCGAACTATTCGATCTTTACAAAAAGGAGTATGGCTCCGGCCCGGCCAGGTACGCCCGCAAAACCTATCGCAAATGGAAAAGTGGTGAGGTAACGCCCGCCACGCAAACCTTTCGCCGATTTCTTCTGCATTTGCCCGAGGTCATGAGCTTTAACCTGAAATGTGAGGTTTTGCGCCTTTTTATGGAAGAGTATGCTAAAAAGGATGCGTATGCGCTTGAGGTCACAGGCCGCGATTGGGAACAAAAGCTGACGCCGCTTGTTCATCAGATAATTGAAAAGGCTTATACCGCAACCTTGCCGGCCGAGATAGAGAAAAAGCTGCGTTGGCTTGGCGAAGGCGATATGGAAGCAGCACAGCAGCTGTTAAGGCGCTCGCAGGCCGAAGAAAGCAGGATCGTGGCATCAATGCTGCGGGAAGAAATAAAAGGCATTGAAATGATGCTGGCGGAAAAGCACCTTGACCCAAAGGTTAGACACACATTGAAATTTCCTTACGGAACCATTGATCTGAATTTTAAGAGAGGATAAGAGCAAATGGAAGACGAGGCCACAGGCTTGGAACCAATACCAAAGAAACAGTCATTGTTCCCGCTTTCCGGCGAGGACATTGTCGATAGTGCCCTGCAAAATCTGGATGAGACCCAGGCAAGACGGGTCACCGAAAAAGCCGCAGACGAGATAGTCCGTCTCGCCGTAGAGAAACGCAAGGCCGAATACCGAAATACCGCCGCTCAGGACGAAATGCGCAACCTTATCAACAACGCTAACATCCTCGACCAGACGGTCGGCGATTACAAAATAAACAGCACATTTGAAACAGCCTCCGGCACGACAAACGTAGAAATTAAAAGAGCGTCAACAACACCCGTCAGCATAATCATGGTTGTAGGCATTGTCCTCCTGACCATTGTGCTGGCTTATTTTCTTTTTGGCAGTTGACGAGATGATAGATCGATACGACACGACCTGTTACAGATGACAGTCTTCGGGGTTATTCCAGATCTTTTGTCTCACGTCCTTGAGAAATCGGTACCTGCTCTCGCTCTCTTTGCGTAAGGATCTCCTGATCCAACAGGTTTGTGGTTCCTTCGGTTATTGATGTGAAGGGCTTAGCTGAGGCTAGCATTACCGGATCGTTATTTTCCTTGAACTCCCGTGTACTCATATTGCCCACTTGTCTCTCAGAAGGTTTTTTACCCAACGCCCGCCGCAGACGGTTCCAACTGAACAGTGATGTCGAAAGCGTAAACAATGCCAGAAAGGATGAAAAGAATGCCATGATGGCAAAGGTCTTTAGATCAATAACTCTGGCAAAAAATAATGAGTATCCGATCATTCCCACTATAAACGACGCGGCCATGGTAAATGTGGTGGAAATAACAGAAGTTTTTGCTGCTCTGGTTTCTGCCATTAGTCTGAGCACTTCTAATTCGGCAGATTCAGATGTAAGCGGGGCTCCGCAGTTTCTGCAAAATCTCGAATCATCATTAGATTCCCATTCACAGACCGAGCATAGCTTGTCTATAGCAGGTGTGCGTGAAAAAGATGCAATCGTCTTGGCTTCTTGTATGACAATGTCTTTTTCACCGTCATTCAACCATCCGTGCTTTATCAGATAATCAAATGTCACTCGGGTAGAACCGTCACCGACAGAGCGAAACCTTATCGTCAGGGTTGCGGCATAATCCAGCACATCTGCCGACGAATACCATTTTCCCCAGCCTCTGGCCGCCCGGCGGCCGATAATATTGGGCGTGTCCTCGATAATGTCATAACCCAATGATTCCATAGAATCAATGATCCTGGATCGAACCATCTCAGGCCTACCCGCCAGAACCTGAGAAAAGAACAATTCTGTGGTTTGATCAAAACCATTGGCCCCTGAATACCGCATCTGACTCATATTTTACAGCCCTGTAATATATTTACTTACTATGTTAACAGAAGAAACTTAATAGTGTTGCCCATTATCGGAAACAAAAAGGGCGAGACGCACGCCTCACCCTTGTATGTATGCGACATTTGATCGAATGAACTAGGCTGAGTAGCCTTTTTCACCGTCAAAATTGTAAAGGTTCTCGGTCTTGATGACATCGAGCCCTGCGGCGTCGAAACGCTGGAGCAGAGAGATAAGTTGAGCGTGTGAAACGCCGCTGCCTTCGCCACTTTCAGCAACAAAACGACACCGCCAATGATCGACCGTAAAGGTATCAGGCAATCCACCCGGATAGACCTTGACGCCGCGATTTGCAATGTTTGCGAGCTTCAGGCCGTCACCGTTAAGGGCTTCGACCAATGCGCCGAATTCGTCTGCAACACCATAGAATGAACCTTTCCACCAGTCAACAAATATATCAACGCCTACAAGGTCTTTCTTCTGCGGTTCGCGGATGGAATATATCGGTTTCGGATCGGCCTCGACGACATTCTCAACGTAGCTGACCGGTTTCAGAGTTTCCGGTTTTTGACCGATCCGTGCGACGACGGCATCGGCAAATTCCTTCGTGCCGACCTTTTCGGTTGAAACACCTTCCTTGAACATATCGTAGGTATGCACACCGTCCTCGATGGTCTTGAGCCATGCATTGTGAGCAAGCTCAGCGACATCAGGCTGATTGATATGAACAAGCATCAGGATCGAGCCCAGGAAGAGACCTGAGGGATTGGCCAAATTCTGACCTGCTCGGCGTGGAGCGGAACCGTGAATGGCTTCGAACATTGCAACCTGTTCACCTATATTTGATGAACCGGCAAGCCCAACCGAACCGGCGATCTGTGCCGCAACGTCGGAAAGAACGTCACCGTAAAGGTTTGGCATTACAACGACATCAAAATTTTCCGGCGTATCAGCCAGTTTTGCCGAGCCGATATCAACGATCCAGTGGTCTGCTTCGATACCCGGATATTCCTGAGCGATCTCATCAAATATACGATGAAACAGTCCGTCAGTCCGTTTCATGATGTTGTCCTTGATGAAGCAGGTAACCTTTTTTCGATTGAATTTCAGCGCGTATTCAAAAGCATATCGGACGATCTTTTCCGATCCCGGACGCGAAATAAGCTTGAGACATTCCTCAACCTGATCTGTCTGGCGATATTCGATGCCGGCGTAGGTGTCCTCTTCGTTTTCACGAACTATGACAACATCCATCACCGGATGTTTTGTAGAAACGAACGGATGATATGAAACGCATGGGCGAACGTTGGCATAAAGCCCGAGCGTCTTGCGCACAGCCACGTTAAGCGAGCTAAAGCCGCCGCCCTGCGGTGTCGTTATCGGAGCTTTCAGAAATACTTTTGTACGGCGGAGCGAATCCCAGCTTTCCGGCGCGATGCCGGCATTGTTGCCGCTCAGATAAACCTTTTCGCCGATCTCGATCGTCTCGATATCAAGCCGTGCTCCGGCTTCTTTCAAAATATGCAGCGTTGCCGCCATGATCTCGGGGCCGATGCCATCACCATGTGCGACCGTAATAGGAACATTGGACATAATTATTTCGTCAAAACCTCTGTTAAATATTAGGATCTAAAGCGAACATTAGATTCTATCCGATTAAAGATGTGTTCGCAATCATAAGGGTTTCAGAGATCAACAGGTTTACCTTTCAGAAGAAAGGACCAGTTTTCGTCTGGCATGAATGATCAGGCCGGGGCGTTTTGAGGTTACTTCTATCCGTCTTTCGCCGCCGCCCTGGCTAAGAGGAAATTTAGGTATGTAGGTAAGAACGTATGCTGCGTCAATGTGTTTCGCGATCAACCTCGCTTTGGCGAACATCTCGTCAAATGACATCGGGTCAGTGAAGGTTCCGTTTGTGTCTTCGGTCAAAACAAGCAATGCGGCATCGGCATTTTCCAAGTCGGCTTTTCGCTGTCGCATTGTCTGCAAATGCTTTCGGTCAAGTATGACCGTCGGCCCGATCTTTGGCGACTGTGCATTATCGCGGACGCCGGGCGGCAGCGTCGCAGCTATCTCATCCGGCATTGCCTTTGGCGGCGGAGTGTTTCTCAAAGCCTTGGTTCGCGGCTCGATAACAGCCGCTTCCATTTTGGCGTAGCTGATGACGTGAACATTGATGTCGGTCGAGAGAACATTGCGGAATGCAATGGTGCGATCAAGTGAATCCGTCATGCTGTCTGTCCCGTCAGTTATCAAAACCATGTGCCGGTTATCCTCAGGCAGGCTCGAAAGAATCTCCGTCGCTGTTCGGACGGCATTGACAAAGACCGAACGTCGGCCAAATTTGGTTCTCAATACGGCCGCCTGGAGTTTTTCCCGATCATTTGTCCAATCTTCCATCAGCTGAACCTTATCGGCATACTGCACGATCGCGATGTTGTCCTCAGGACGCAGTGAATTGATCACCGCCATCGCGGTTTTCCGCGTCTGGTCAAGTGTTTTTACTGAGCGGAGTTCACCGCCTGTGTCCATAACGATCAGGACATTGGCAGGCAGGCGTCTGAGGCTGGCGGCCTGATGCAGGATGTTGTTCTCATTGATAACTACATCTTCAGGTCGAATGTCGCGAAAGAAATTATCTTCCTCGTCGAAAGCCAGAATATTTACCTTGACCTCTTCGGTGTCAACGCGCACGGTATCATCAGGTGTCGGGGTTGGAGTAGGCGTGACGCGTCCGCTCTGCGCTGTGATATTGCTCACAGCCGCAAAAAAGATAAAAGCAGCGGACAAACATAGTGCCTTATTTATCGAACCTTTCATAAAATATCACCGACAATAAGGATATGATGATAACACGCGGATTTCGGATGCTTTTTAACCTTAAAAAGCCTCTTGATCGTTTATGAAACCGTCCGAAAACTGAAAGGTTTAACCCGGATCTCGCGATAGATGTTTTCTTCTTATTTCTTTCTTTGCGTTCTTTGCTGCTTTGCGTGAAACTGTTTTTTCCACGCAAAGCCGCCAAGTTCACAGAGAGATCGCTTTCAGTTTTCACCTATCAGATCTCAGTTATTTCGTAAGATAACCTCATTTAGGCAAGGTTCAACACGACCTTTCCGAAACTTTGGTTGGACTCCAGATATCTGTGAGCCTCACTTATTTCTTCTAGTGGAAAGTACCGGTCAACTTCAGGGAAGAACGTTCCGTTCGGACCGATATGAGGAACTATGTCCCGTTTGAAGTTGTTCATTGCCTCGGCTTTCTCTTCTATTGAGCGCGAACGCAGAACAGTTCCTTTTATTGTGAAACGTTTGGCCAAAGCAATACCCATGTCGAACTCCGCCTTTCGTCCCGCGGTCAGGCCGACAAGTACGATCCGGCCTTTTTCGGCCATGCATCGCAAATTTTCAGGGAAATAATCACCGCCGACAAGGTCAAGAACCACATCGGCTCCGCGCCTGTCAGTAAACTCTCTAATATTATCGGCAAAGAGCGGGCCGTCTGCGGTTTCAATGAGGTGATCTGCCAGCGGTTTACCCTGAAACGAAAGCTTGCCGAACCGCAGCAACTTTTCTGAACTGCGTGAAGTGCCAACGACAACTGCTCCGGCGGCTTTAGCGATCTGTGCGGCAGCGATTCCGACACCGGAAGCAATGGCATGTATCAAAACTACTTCTTTCTTGCCGACACCGGCCTGTGTTATCAAAGCATCGTGTGCGGTCACATAGGCTTCGGGAACGGCGGCGGCGTCCCATGTGTCGATATCGGGAATGTGGGCTACCAGGCGTTGGTCGGTAAGAATATATTCAGCTTGAGCCTCACCTGCGGCAATACCAAAAACGCGGTCATTTTCTTTGAATCCCTCAACGCCGGCACCGACCTTGTAAACCCGTCCGGCAAATTCCAGTCCCGGAATTCGCGGGTCATATCCATCAGGCGGCGGATACAGGCCGCGACGCTGGAGCAGATCGGCACGGTTCAATCCGGCATTCAGAACACGAACCAGAACCTCGCCTTCATTGGGTTCGCGAGGATCGGGAACGTCGCGTATCTCCAAAACTTCCGGGCCGCCAAAGTCTGAAATATAGACCGCTTTCATAAAGAAGGTCAGCAGATCTGCCTATTTCGGCCGTGCGACCACGCCGTTTTCGTCAAGAGCATTTCCTGTCACTCTCTGTAATTCGGCTATCGCTTTGTTCATCTCTGTCTGTGCACGGAGCTCAGCACTTCTTGCTGCGGTCAGGGCAGTTTGCCGTTCAAGAACACGATAGATGTCTGACTGGCCGTTATCGAGTTTTCGCTGTTCGGATTCATACTGACGCTGCGAATTCTCTCGTGCAACTGAAGCGGCACGCAAGCGGGCCTCAGCCGACCGGAGCGACTGAACGGCATTGCGTACCTGCACCTGTATGACCTGTTCCAACTGCTCTCGCTGGACATCAAGACGTTCGCCCTCGACCAACGTGCGGGCATATTGCGCCTTTGACGTCTTATCGCCAAAGAGCGGCAGGTTTATCTGCACACCAAATCTGAACGAAGGATAACGGTTCGCGAAAACGCCTGAATACGGATTGCCCGTCAAAGCTGCCAGATTTGCCTGCTGCTGCTGACATGCCGGTGATGTCGGGTCCTGCTCACATGGCAAAGGGAACGGAGCTGAAAAATCCGGATTAAGACTGCCGCCGATGCCTGATGACGAGTATCCCGCAATGAGGTCTATCTGAGGCTGTTTTTGATTGCGATAATATTTTTTATCGATCTCGTTGATGCTCCGCTGCGATGCTACCTGTTCCAGTTCGGGACGATTTTTCATAGCTGTCTCTATGGCAGCATCCAGAAAAACGGACGGAACTTTCATATCAACAGGATCGACAGGCAATATAGCCTTGGCCCAGATCGCGTCATGACGGTTAGGCGAGATGAGATTCTTCAATATGTTCTCTGCCTGTGTCACCTGATCCAACGCATCGTAAACTGCCTGTTCAAAATTTGCCACCTGAGTTTCCGCCGCAACTATGTCAATCGGAGCAAGCTGTCCTTCCTCTACAAGCCGCCGATTGTGTTCGAGCTGTTCCTTGGCATCGCGAACACCGTCACGCTGCACCTGCAGATTGCGCAAAGCAAATGTCAGATCCCAATATGCTCTTTGAACATTGGTGATAACGTCTATCGACTGCTGGCGAAACTGTGAATCTGTCAGCGAGAGATTCTTTTTCGCTATCTCTATCGTTCGTCTGCCCTGATCGAACCCGCGTCCGCGAAACAATGGCTGCGTTATGTTAAAACCTATCGCGGCATTGTGTTGAGGGCTAAGTATTGACAATGGATCATTCGAAGTGGCTCGCTGATTGTCGATATTTGCGCTGACAACGGTTCCGAAACTTGGAATATATCCCTGTATCGTCGCCGTATTCACAAAAGCACCTCGCGTAGTATCACGATTAGTACTGAAAACGCTGACGTTCGGTGTTGTTGCACGTTCGTAATAACTTTGCCCTATGAGCCTCGGTTCATGAACACCACGTGCGGCCTGAAGATCAAACTCCGCAATACGGACGTTCTTTCTTGTGACCTCAATATCTCGGTTGTTCTCCAGCGCCATTGTTATGGCGTCGCGAACGGTCATCAAACGCTGGTCGGCAATATCCACGCCAACGCGGCTAAGGTCCGGCAGCGAACGATCCTGAGATTCAAAATCCGGCGCGATAGCAGGAACCCCTTCTATTTTTTCCGGCGCGACCCCTTTATCGTCCTTAGCAAAAGGTGTCGGTGTTGGTGTCGGGGATCCATTCTGGGCAAATACCGCTCCGCCAAACATCAGGCAGCCAAGCATAAATCCTAAAAATAAACGCGAATACATATAAATAAATCCTTCGGACCCAAATATTGCCTAACCTCGTCCTATGAGTGAACTCGCAGCTCCTGCCACTTTTCGGCGAATACCGCCAAACAGCCAGTCGGAGAATCGACTCACGTACTGGAACAATTTCATCTCGGCTATGTCGTCAAAGATAGAGTAAAAGACAGGCACTGCCAGCAGCGTCAACAGCAAACACAGGCTCTGTCCGCCGACGACCAGAATACCGATCGAACGGTTCGTTCCCGCACCGGCTCCGCTTGAAAGGATCAGCGGCATCATGCCGGCAACCAATGCGATGGTCGTCATCAGGATCGGACGCAGTCTGTCTTTATTTGCCTCGATGATGGCGTCATATCTGCTCAGGCCGCGACCGCGAAGCGTGTTCGTGTGGTCTATCTGCAAGATCGCGTTCTTCTTTACCACACCGAACAGCAGCAGCAGCCCAAGACCCGAGAATATGTTAACGGTCTGGCCTGTCACCAAAAGGCTAACGATGCCGAACGGAACAGCCAACGGCAGTGTCAGCAGGATCGTCACCGGATGGATGAACGATTCGAACTGTGCCGCCAGAACGATGTACATAAAGATGAACGAAAGAGCGAAAGCAAGCATGAAGTACATTCCGGCTCTGCCCATTTCTTTTGATTGCCCGATATACCCTGCGGAATATCCGGACGGCAGATCAAGCTTGCTGACAAAGCCGTCAAGCGATGAGGTGATGCTCGCCGCTGAACCGCCCGGGCGTGTGTTAGCCAGGAGCGTAACCTGTCGCTGACGGTTTACACGCTCAATTGAGCTTGGGCCTGAACCTTCGACCGTTTTCACAAGTCTGTCCAATCCTATCCAGCCTGCTTTTGTGGACGGAACCAGCATGCGTCCGAGACCTTCGACATCGGTACGGTATTTATTAACCGCTCTTACGACAACCTCGTACTGATCGGTTCCTTCATTAAATGTAGTTGCTTCCTGACCGGCGACCAGAGTGTTCAACGCCTGTGAAATGTCTCCGATCCTGACACCGAGGTCAGCCGCCTGCTGGCGGTCTATCTGAAGCTGAACTTCCGGTTTGCCGCTGATAAGTGTCGAATCGACGTCCACAGCGTCCGGGATCGTCTTCATGTGGGCGATGATCTGTTCGGAATATTCCTCAAGCCGTTTCAGATCCGGGCCGGAGATAACGAACTGAACGTTCGCATTACGAAAACCACCGCCTGAAAATGCCTGCACATCCTGCACGGCGGTTCGAAGATCAGGATATTTTGATACTAATTCACGAGCCTGGCTCATCAGCTCTTGTTGTGATCTTGATCTGTCTTTCAGATCGGCAAGTTTTACATACAAAGATCCGCTGTTCACGACCTGATCCTGTCCGCCGCCGACCGTAGCCAATGTATCAGTGACGCCAGGCAGTTGTCTGATCTCCGCAGCGATACGTTCAATGGTCAGCGAGGTAGCATTAAGGCTAGAACCTTCCGGTGCACGTATTGAGACCTCAAATTGCGACTGGTCATCAACGGGCAAAAAGTTCTTACCGACGAAATAGAAAAGCGGGATTATCGATACAAAAAGAAATATACAGATCGTGACTATAAGCCAGCGGTGAGCCATTGAAAACTTTAGCATCGCCGTATAGACGTTCAATACATGTCCGAACCATCCTTTGTTGTGATCTTCACCGTGAGAACTGCCGTGTGATTCCTCGGCGGTTTCCAGCATTCCGTCGCCTGTGATCCTTTCTGAAGCTTCCGATCCTGACCTAACCGGTTCCTTTTTGCGTTTGATCCATCTAGCGGCAAGCATCGGCGTCAGGGTAAACGACACGAGCAGCGACACGCCGACGGCAAACGATGCCGTCAGGCCAAAGCTGGACATGAAACGCCCGATAATGCCTTGCATAAAGCCGATAGGCACGAACACTGCCATCAGCGAGAGTGTCGTTGCAAGCACGGCCAGCCCGATCTCACGCGTTCCTTCGATCGCGGCCTGGAAAGGATCCATCCCTTTCTCTTCGATAAAGCGATAGATATTTTCCAGTACAACGATGGCGTCGTCGATAACGATACCGACCATCAAGGTCAGCGCGAGCATCGTAATGGAATTAAGCGTGTAGCCCATCGCCAGCACGAGAGCAAATGTCGCAATGATCGATGTTGGAATGGCCAGAGCAGCAATGATGGTTGACCTGAAATTCCACAGAAAGACAAAAACTACGATCGTCGCAAACAGTGAACCGAGAACGAGATGCTCTTCAAGCGAAGCAACAGAATTTTCAATAAAGATCGAGTTATCGGCAACTATACGCAGCTCATAACCGGCAGGAAGCCCCTTTTCGATATCGACCAAACGTTCTTTGATCTCACGTGCCACCGCAACAGTATTCTGACCAGATTGTTTTGAGACGATCAGCGTGACCGCAGGTTTTCCGTTCAGGCGTGCTTCAGTTCGCAGCTCTTCCGCACCGTCTTCGACGTGGCCAATATCGCTTACCTTTACTTCATAGCCGCCGCGATTTGCCACGACAACATTTGCAAACTCTGCCGGTTTCTTTATCTTTCCAAGCGTACGTATGCTGGTTTCTTTTTCGCCTGATTCGAGACGACCGCTTGGAAACTCGACATTCTGAATGCGAAGAGCATTGGTGACCTCGGCAGGTGTTATGTTAAAGGCCCGCATCTTGTCCGGATCTACCCAGACATTTATCTGACGTTCCTGTCCGCCGATGATAGTTACCTGTCCTACACCGGCAACGGTCTCGATGCGTTCTTTGATGGAATTCTTGGCAGTTTCCGTAACCTCGCGCAGAGGTGCTGATGCCGATACCGTTATGCGCAGCACCGGGGCCGCATCGGTATCCATCTTCATTACGGTTGGCTGTTCGGCGGTCACGGGCAGATCGGGTATCACCATCTGCACCTTTTGCTGCACCTCGTTAAAGGCGACCTCTACGTCCTTTTCCAACAGGAACTGAACGTAAACGCGTGACGCTCCTTCGATAGATGATGAACGAAGTTCATCTATACCGCTGATAGAGTTGACGGCCTCTTCTATCTTTTCCGTGATCTCGGTCTCGATCTCCTCAGGAGAAGCTCCAGGATTGACCACCGTTACGGTCAGTGTCGGAAAGTCGATCTTTGGAAAGAGATCTACGCCGAGACTGAAGAACGAGAACGTTCCGATCACGACCAACGACATCACCAGCATTGTGGCAAATACAGGCCGTTTAACGCATACTTCTGCTAACCACTGCATAACTATATTCGTCCAAACTCAAAACTACCCGCCGCCTGACATGCATTTGAAAGTGCCTGCCTCTTGGCCGTTTGTCCGCTTATCACGGAAATCACTGCCGAACAAGTACTCCGTCAGAAAGCTGATCCAATCCGCTTATGGCTAAGGTTTCACCTTCGACCACACCACTCTTGACCTGGATCATGTCGCCTTCCAGCAGACCGAGCTGTACCAGCTGTTCTCGGGCTATTCCGTCCTTTATCACGAACACACGGTTAAGATCGCCCGTTGTCTTTACCGCTGTGACCGGTATCATCACCGCCGGTTCCGGTTTTGACTGCGTTATACGGACCGTTGCAAACTGTCCGGGTTTAAGAAGGCCTTCAGAATTTTGTACTTCTGCCTCGACCGAAAGCGTCCTGGACTGCGGGTTGACACTCGGAGCGATGCGGACAACCCTTCCGGCAAAATTCCTGTCCGGATAAGAGCTGGTCTGCAATGAAATGCCCTGTCCTGTTGAGACCTTACCGACGTTCTGTTCCGGAATATCGATCTTGAGCCTTAGTGTTGATGTCCTGACGATGGTGGCGATCTTTGTGTTCGGCGTGTTCGGTGAAATGAACTCGCCAACCTCGACGCCTTTTTCCGAAACATATCCGCTCAAAGGCGAAAGCACAACGTTGTCATTGACTGACTTTTCTGCCTGCGACACCATCGCCTCATTCGTTCTGATGGCCGCCTTGGCGCTTGCAGCTGCCGCCTTTGCAGATTCGACCGCTGCCTGAGCAGTGTTAATTGCTTTTATAGCGACTGCAGCATTTGAGCGAGCCTCATCCAATTGGCCCAGTAGCGAATCACGCTGAGATTTTCGCTGATCATATATCGACCGCGACACATCGCCGGTCTCAAGCAGTTTTTCAGCTCTTCTAAGCTCGTTCTCTGCAAGTTGAAGCTGGGCGGTGATCGACTTTACCTGCGAGAAATCCTTTATTTGAAATGTCTCACCGTCACCGATTCCAAGCCGTGCCTGTGTTTGGCGTAAGTTAGCAACGGCCTGGTCAACTCCGGCAGCGGCCTGTTGAGCTGATTGTCGCTGTTGTTCAAGCTGTGCTCTGGCCTGTTCCAGCCGTATTGCCGCATCGCGTGCGTCCAGACGGACAAGAACATCGCCCTGATTCACATAGCTGCCAATGTCAAAATTGACCGCAACAACCTTGCCCTGAATTGTCGGAGCAACATCAGACGTCGCATCACTGTCAAGACTGCCTGTCGCCTCGATATATGACGGAATTGGTTTTATCACTGCCTGAGCTGCGGTCACATCGACCGTTGGCGGCTGTTGGTTCGCCTGACTGGCTGCATCCGAATTGGAACCGCAACCGGCCGCAAACAATGCCAGCGCAGTTATCAGTGAACCGAACGCAACCATGTAACTTTTGCCTTTCATATGATGATCTTTAACGCCATCATTTTCTGACGGCCATCTTAATTTAATTAACATCTACTTTGTAATGCCTTTTAACAGCAGATTCGCAAAATTTTCCGCCGCTTCATGATTGGAAATATCTAAAAGCTGCCTCTTCTTGTCCCAAAGAATATTGTTGAGCGAATGGTGGATCAGCATTCCCATTAATGCCCTGACTACGATACGCGGATTTACTTCACGCATAGCACCCATTTTTTTTCTTTTATCAATGTAGTCGCCGAAAAAGGCATAGAGCTTGCTCATGAACTCATATACGAATTGTTCTGTCAGCTCGTTCTGCTCCAGACCTGAATAGAACAGAAGCCTTATGAACTCAATATCTGCCTGCTGTTTTTCAAGCGACCTTTTAGCAAAAAGATAAAAGACCTGAAAATCATCATTTCGTTCCATTGCCTCCACCAATCCGGAGTTGTCTTCCCAGGGCAATTGATTCTCGCCATCCTCACACACCTTGCTGTGAAGAATGGCTTTATACAGCTCATCCTTTGAGACAAAGTGTCTAAATACCATGGCTTCTGAAACGCCGGCTTCTTTTGCAATTTTCTTCGTTGTTGTTCCGCTGAATCCGTTGCGTGAAAAAAGCTCGATGGCGGTGCGCAAGATCTGTTCACGCCTTTCATCGCCGGTCATGCGGCTGCTTTTGTCGCAACTGAAGAGGTTCTTGATCAAATCGGTCTCCTTATGTGCAAAGTAAGTGCTTACTTACTGAAATTGTAAGACTCTCATTTTGCGATATTTCGTGTCAAGCTTTCCGAAGTAAATTTTTTTGAAAGACAGTGAAAAGGTAAGATCTGTTTGGTCTTTCAGACAACCTGGTGGAACAATCCATCGGGATATTTCGTTACAACCATCATAGGACAGCAATTCATCTGAGCATGAGTTGCTGCCGATACGCGGCACGGGAGGAATATAATAAATGTCGGAATTTGAAGCAGAGGTTAAAAAAGCGGAAAAGGAATTGGAACAGGGCCTTGTTCATGTAGGCGGTTACACTGAGCAGGTCACTGATGATGAATTTTTAGGAGATATCAAAATGCAGGCACAGGAATACGGCCAAAAGGTTCAGGATGCAGCGATAAAGGCAAAAGACTACGCGAGTGAAAAATTTGCACAGGCAGGCGAAAAGTTCAAAGAGCTTCAGAGTAAAGAACCTAAGGAACTCTTAGAAGATGCAAAGGATTTTGCCCGTGAAAAGCCCGGTCAGGCCCTTCTCATCTCTGCGGCCGTTGGCCTTGTCATTGGATTTTTGCTTAGACGAAAGTAAAACCTATTTCTAGGAAACAAAGATCATAAAGACGAAAAAAGGCGATCCAACATTGGGTCGCCTTTTTTCTTTGCCGAAACAATATTATTCTTGCCCGTGTATCAGCCGTCTTGTCTTATCGCCAAAGAGAACATCTATTTTCTGTACATCCAGAACAGCTGTTACCTCGCCGTGGCCAAAGACCGAATGTGTCATGGCCTGGCCCTTTCTGTACTTTCGGGTTCGGTCATAGGGCGAAGCGGCCTTTCCTTTACCGACTGAAACCGAGGTCTTTACACCGCGGTTGAACGTGCTGACACCCTCACAAGTGTCGCAAACTGCCTTTGAGATCTTTCCTAATTTGGTGGCGGCCTGAACTGTGTGCGGCTGCTCATCATCGCAGGTCGAACACATTAACATTACCGAATCACCAACGGCAAACTTTTCTGCTTTCATATATTTTCAAATCAAGGCCTTATTTCTTCTGCTCTGCACAAAACGCTGAGGCCTTATCTACCCTCCAAACCGGTGTATCGATCTTTTGTTCTGGGTCACTGCACGGTGAACGATCAGAAACTTTGTCATCCAAGCATCGGCGCCATGAAAAATCGCATGATCTGATACTTTGAAAACACCGACTTTTAACAGTTTACCACAATTTAAGGATTGTTTGTATCAATAATACTTATAACCACATTCGTTCTGGCTCATCCATAGCCCTTACTGATCGCCCAAAAGCAACTATTCAGCCAAATGGCCGCATCCGAGAGCAATAATGATTGACATTAACAAGATAAGGATCGCCTCCCCCTGTTCGGTACCGTGGGAAACCATGACCGGAGACGAAAGAACACGGCTTTGCTCACAATGCAGCCTCAATGTTTACAACATTGCCGATATGTCTGTTGAGGAAATAACCGGACTGATAAGCAATTCCAGCGGTCGTAAATGCTTTCGGCTGATGCGTAGGGCGGACGGCACTGTGATAACTAAAGACTGTCCTGTCGGTGTCCGTTCTTATAGAAAACGTATAGGCAAAACGGCTGCTGCGGCTTTTGGCACGATCCTCGGCCTCTTTACCGTTGGTTACGGTCAGCAAAATATGCCGCAAGGCCGGGAAACCATTATCGCAAAAAGAATAACACTCAATGGTAATGGCGTTATAAAAGGGGTTGTAACCGATTCTAACGGAGCCGTGATCCCGGCTGTAAAGATCGAGCTATATCAGGAAAGAAGGAAAAAGCCCTTAAAAACATCTTCAGATAAAAATGGCGTTTATCAATTCGTTGGCCTGCCTGTTGGCAAATTCACATTAAGATTCAAAATAGATCATTTTAAGAAAACGGTTATGGAAAACATAAGCATCACCGGTTCAGACATCAAAACAATAGACGTAATAATGGAGATCGGCGGCGTAGAGGTACTTTTGGGAGTAGTTGCAGATATGCCGATGGTCAATACAACGTCCGGTGCTATAGAAAGAGTAATTTCATCAGAAGTGATAAAAAATCTGCCTCTGAATTGAGCCTGATTATTATTTGACTCCTTTTGCAAGCAGCCATTCGGTGGCGACATCCTTTGGCTGGGCTTTTTCGCCATCCACGCGATAGTTCATTTGCCGCATATCTTCTGTTGATATTGCATTGTTCAATTCAGTAAAAACCTCCGCAAGAACATCTTCTATGTCCTTTCGCGCAACGAAAACCGCCTGATACGGCGGAAAATAACGCTTATCGTCCTCAAGTTGGAACAGATCAAGCGCCGAGATCAGTCCGTCGGTCGAATTGCCGGCTATAATGTCCAATTCACGAGCCGCCAATGCCCTGTACGTGAGCGAGAGATCCATTTCACGCGGCTGTTTTTGAAAACCGAACCCGTATGCCCTTGAAAATCCGGGATAACCATCTGCTCGCGACATAAAATCCTGCCCGAACCCGGCTTGCCAGTCTCTTGAGACCGGAACGGCATCAGAGATCGTTGTAAGGTTCATAGCCTTGGCTGTTTCACCCCTGACCAATATCGCAAAATCATTTGCAAAGCCAAGCGGCGGGCTTAATGTCAGGCCGAACTTGTCTGTGTATTCATGTTTTGTCTGTTCATAAACGGCTGCCGGATTGGTGATCGGCTGATGCTTCAAGATGGCTGTATAGGCCGTTCCGGTGTATTCGGGATAAACATCTATCTGATCTGCGAGCAACGCATCATGCGGAAGATTTCCGCCAAGCTCGAACCTGCGCTCTACGGCAACGCCTTTCTTTTCAAGCATCTGCGAAAGTATCTCGGCCAGAATTACCGATTCCGTAAAATCCTTTGAACCGACGATGATCTTTCGTCCGGTCAGATCAGATGTGAGATCGCCCGACGCGTGATCATCACTTCGTGTAGTCGGCCCAAATGTTATGATCGCGGCCAGCAAGAGGGCAAAGCATGATATAACGGCGATGCGTAACCCCTTTGCACTGCGTTCACCGATCCTGAAGGTCCTTTCCAGCAAGCCCAAAGCAAGATCGCACAACAATGCTAGTAATGCAGATGCAACCGCACCGGCAAGCAGCATATTGTTATCATTTTGCCTCAGCCCACGAAATATGTAGGTTCCAAGTCCGCCGCCGCCTATCAGTGCCGCTACCGTCGCAACGCCGACCGAAATGACCACCGCGACCCTGATACCCGCAAGTATCACCGGCATTGCCAGCGGAAGTTCGACCATTCTCAACCGCTGCCAACCGGTCATGCCCATCGCCGTGGCCGCTTCGGTTATTCTGGCATCGACCCCTGTAATACCCGTGACCGTATTTCTGATGACCGGCAGCAGAGCATACAAGGCAAGAGCTATGATGGCTGTTCTGGCTCCTATTCCGCCAATGAAAGGTATAGGTATCAGCAGCCCGAACAAGGCCAGACTTGGCACGGTCTGCATCACATTCGCAAACCCCAGGACAGGCGCCTGAAGTTGTTTTACACGCGTCAGCAAAATGCCTAACGGCATACCGATGATCACTGCAAAACCTGTCGCCAGCAAAACGATGAAAATATGCTGACGGGTCAGAATCAGCAGTTCGTGCCAATTTTGCTGTATGAATTCAAGGAAAGTCATGTCACGGAAGCTATTCTCCGGCAACAGTAGCCTTAGGTTTCATGCGTCTTATCAGCGTTCCCAGTGCGGCACCGGCCAACCCCACGATCGAGCTTCCGAGCATTACCGATGCAACCATGACAAAATACTTGTCAAAAGGAACGAACTCGAAGTTGAATGTCGTGAACGGCCCTATCAGCCGCGAGACCAACAGCCCAAGTGTGGCATCGATCAGCCCGGCAAAAAGGCTGGCAGCCAGTCCGGTAAGAAAACTGAATCGCCACGCTCCCCAACACCCCGACAAAAAGTAGATCAGCATTGATCCGGCGGCAAACTCAGTATATTCAAGTGTAAGAGCTTTGGATAAGGCTGATGAGAGAGCGTCATAAAGAACGACGCTGCCGCCGACAAGCATGAAAAGATCGTTCTTCCGCATACCGCTTTTC
>JAHBSH010000032.1 GCA_019639215.1 Acidobacteriota bacterium | reverse complement strand
TAGACCCACGGACTCTTAATCCGTGGGTCGCCGTTCCGGTCTTACATTCCCATTCCCATGCCGCCCATGCCGCCGGGCATTCCGCCCATGTGGTCGCCGCCCTTTTCTTCGGGGACGTCAGCGATCATGGCTTCGGTGGTGAGCATGAGGCCTGCTATCGAAGCAGCGTTCTGCAGAGCGGTGCGGGTGACCTTTGCGGGGTCGATCACGCCTGCGGTAACGAGGTCTTCGAACACTTCGGTAGCTGCGTTGAAACCGAATGCTTCGTTGTCCTCAGCACGGATCTTTTCAACGATGACAGCACCTTCTTTGCCTGCGTTTGCAACGATCTGGCGGAGCGGTTCTTCAACAGCACGCTTGATGATGTTGACACCGATCTGCTCGTCGTGGTCTTCGCCTGCGTTAAAGTTGTCCAACACCTTTGAAGCACGGACAAGCGTCACACCGCCGCCCGGAACGATCCCTTCTTCGACAGCCGCACGGGTTGCGTGCATTGCATCTTCGACGCGAGCTTTCTTTTCCTTCATCTCGGTCTCGGTCGCAGCACCGACCTTGATCACTGCAACACCGCCAACCAATTTGGCAAGGCGTTCCTGCAATTTCTCACGGTCATAGTCTGATGTGGTCTCTTCTATCTGGTTACGGATGGTCTTGACGCGGCCGTCAATGGCTTCGCCCGAACCTGCACCTTCAACAATGGTCGTGTTCTCCTTGTCAATGGTGATCTTCTTCGCTTTGCCGAGGTCTTCGATCGTGATGCTCTCAAGCTTAATGCCGAGGTCTTCGCTGATGACCTTGCCGCCCGTCAGGATGGCGATGTCTTCAAGCATTGCCTTGCGGCGGTCGCCAAAGCCAGGTGCCTTTACGGCAGCAACGTTCAGCGTACCGCGGAGCTTGTTAACGACCAATGTCGCCAGAGCTTCGCCCTCAACGTCTTCTGCAATGATGAGCAGCGGACGGCCCGATTTTGCAACCTGTTCCAATATCGGCAGCAGATCGCGCATGTTCGAGATCTTCTTTTCATTGATCAGAACAAAAGGCTCGTCCAGAGCAGCTTCCATACGGTCAGCATCGGTCACAAAATACGGTGACAGATAACCGCGGTCAAACTGCATTCCCTCAACAACCTCAAGCAGCGTGTCCATAGTCTTTGATTCTTCGACCGTGATAACGCCGTCCTTGCCGACCTTGTCCATTGCTTCCGCAATGATCGAACCGATGGTCTTGTCGCCGTTTGCCGAAACCGTTCCAACCTGTGCGATAGCATCACCTGATACAGGCTTTGCCAGACGGCTTACTTCACCAACGACCTCTGCAACAGCCTTTTCGATACCGCGCTTGAGGGCCATCGGGTTTGCACCGGCAGCAACCGTGCGAACGCCTTCTTTGAATATTGCCTGAGCCAAAACCGTAGCGGTCGTTGTACCGTCACCGGCAACGTCAGAGGTTTTCGAAGCAACTTCGCGAACCATCTGTGCACCCATGTTTTCGAGCGTGTCCTTAAGCTCGATCTCTTTAGCAACCGTAACGCCGTCCTTGGTGATGGTCGGGCTGCCAAATTTCTTGTCGATAACGACGTTGCGTCCCTTAGGGCCAAGCGTTACCTTTACCGCATCCGCAAGCTGGTTTACACCGCGCAGGATAGCGGAACGTGAATCTTCTCCGTGAATAACTTGTTTTGCCATGATTATTTAATTTCTCCTAGAAATTTTCGTTTAGCCAGCGGTCCGCGACCGCTGTGACGGTCACAGACCGTCAGCTTAACCGGACCAATTTGTTTACGCCGCTGCTCCCGCACGCTCGATGATGCCGAGGATCTCGTCTTCGCGCATGATGAGAAACTCTTCGCCATCAAGCTTGATCTCAGATCCGCTGTACTTGCCGAAAAGAACTCGGTCGCCTGCCTTAACATCCAATGACTGACGCGATCCGTCTTCTTTATATTTGCCGTCGCCTGCTGCGATGACTTCGCCTTCTTGCGGCTTTTCCTTTGCCGAATCAGGTATAAAAAGGCCGCCTGCGGTCTTTTCAGCCGATTCGTCCAAACGGCGGATGATCACGCGGTCGTGAAGCGGTTTGATAGTCGTTGCCATAGTTAGTGGTACTCCTTATATATAGTTAATATTATAGCTTTGTACGGTATAAATTCCGTATTTTAGCACTCTGTGCTCAAGAGTGCTAATTTACAAAACAACGTTGAACTTGTCAAGCTAAAAATGCCTCTTCCATGAAAGATTTAGAAAATATGAGCGTGTTATTGTCAGATTCTAACAAGAACACCTGAAGGACGCTGTCTTTACAGCATTATGGCTTTTAACTATGCAGTTCTGAGATTTTTTACTGCGGAAGATATTACTCTTACAGATGATCTTAAGAGGATAAAAACGAGAGCCGCTGCAACCAGAATATCGGGCCAGCCGGATGTGGTCAGCCAGACCAATCCGCCGGCGACAAAGACGGAGAGGTTTGAGGCGATGTCGTTTCGGGAACATTCCCAAACCGAACTCATATTTATGTCGTCGTCGCGGTGACGCCACAAAAGATACAGGCAGATGGAATTGGCGACAAGCCCGAGGATGCTAAAAGCTCCCATTACCTCAAACAGAGGAATTTCCGGATAGAAGAGCTTATATACGATATGAAATGCGACGCCGAGAGCGGCGGCCAGTATAAGAAAGCCCTTAAAGAGAGCGACCCGCGATTTTGCCTCGATCCCCTTTGACACAACGAAGAGGCTGATGCCGTAAACCAGAACATCGCCAAGATTATCCAGGCTGTCAGCCAACAGAGATGTCGAATTTCCGTAAACAGACGCACCTGCAATGACAAAGAACATCACAAGGTTGATTACCAGAACGATCTTTAGCGTCCGGCGCTGTGAGCCTCGCGGATCTTCGATCGAACATACATCTTCACAACAAGCAGACATTTTCAAAGCTATTATACACGCTGGAAATTGGAGCCCATAGCTTTGACCAAAGATCTGGTCAAGCAGCTTCCCTGTTTTACACGTTCTATCGTTTTCGTGTTGAGGAAGCTTTCTTTGCTTTGGTTGTAGATCTTTTAGTCGCGGACGATTTCTTTATAGACCCATTGTAATCAGCCACCTTTTTGGAAAGCGTGTTGCGGTGGATGCCGAGAGCTGAGGCAGTATTGGAAATGTGATCTCGATTTCTGTTAAGTGCTTTTTCGATGTAGAGCTTTTCAAATTCGTCGATGGCCTCGCCGAGCAGTATCCTGCCGTCAAGCATCGAATCTATGAGATCTTCCATTCGTTTGCGCATTCGTCAAAAAGTGGGGAATAGAAAATAAAGTTCTAAGCTTAGCCGAGTTCCTTTCCGGTCAAAAGTTCGTAGGCTTTCAGGTAGCGTTGGGTCGTTGCCTCGGCCACTTCATCAGGCAGCGGCGGAGCAGGCGGCGTTTTATCCCAATCCAGCGTTTCCAGATATTCACGGACAAACTGTTTGTCGAAAGATGCCTGCGCCCGGCCCGGTTCATAATCAGCCGCTGACCAGAAACGCGATGAATCAGGCGTCAGCACTTCATCTATCAGGATGATATTGCCATCGCTGTCCGCACCAAATTCAAATTTTGTATCGGCGATGATAATGCCGCGCGTGGAGGCGTATTCGCTCGCCTCTTTATATATGGCCAGAGAAAATTGCTTTAATTTCCCGGCAAGATCCGCACCGAGTATCTCTGCCGCCTCGGCTTCGCTGATGTTCTCGTCGTGCCCGGTTGCAGCCTTGGTCGCGGGCGTGAATATCGGTTCCGGCAGCTTATCGCATTGCCGTAAACCGGCAGGCAGATCATGTCCGCAAACGCTGCCGGTCGCCTGATAATCCTTCCAGCCCGATCCTTCCAGATAACCTCTGACAACACATTCTACAGGAAAGACGGTCGTCTTTTTCACCAGCGTCGAACGGCCTCGCAACTCTTCGTAAGAGCGGATATCCTCCGGCATTTCATCAAGGTCGGTCGTTATCAGATGATTGCTTACAACGTTTTCTAACCGTTTGAACCAGAATACTGAGATTGACGTCAGAACAGTTCCTTTCAACCTGATCGGCGTCGGCAAGATACAGTCGAATGCCGAAAGTCTGTCGGTCGCAACCAGCAAAAGCCGGTCTTCACCAACGTCGTAAACATCCCTCACCTTTCCCCGGTGAAGAAGCGGCAATCCCGTAAATGTCGAATCGGATAACGTCGTCGCAGCAGCCATGAGATCTATTGAATTTTATAACTCTAATATGAAAACCAGATTTGGTAAAGGAAAGACGGCGACGATAGGTCGGCTAAAAGCGAAGAGTAAGAATTTTTAACAGCTGCGGTTCGCACAATTCACCCATAAGATCATGGAACCCCATCCTCAAATTGTACGGACCGTTCAGACGTGTCTGCGTTAGAAAGCGTCGAAAAAAATTATAACCGGAAAGGCAATGATAAGATCTGAATATTATGTTTAGCCTAGATATCTCCCGAAGCCTACTTCGTAAATGATCGTGCACAATAAAAGGCAAAATAATGCAGGTTCTTTTATGATATAATCCCTAACGTATGGCAACCGTAGTTGAAATATTCCCTAAACCTGTAAAGCGAGATAAGTACGGAGTTTTCCGAGTCGGTAATTCACGTATTTCTCTTGATGGGATTGTGCGTATGTTCAATGACGGCTCTGATGCTGCAGAGATACAGTACAACTATAACACCCTCTCACTCGCCGAGGTCTTCGGAGCCATTTCATATTATCTGCATAACAAGGAACGCATCGACGCATATCTGAAACGACGTGAGACCGAGATCGAAAAAATGCGTGAGCAAACCCGGCTTGAGTTTCCGCCAAAGATCACACGCGAGATGCTGCTCGCTAGAAGAAACGGCGAGGATCCAAATTGGCCGCCAAAATAAAATTTCTTACCGATGAAGATGTCCGGCAAGCCATAGTTGACGGTGTTCGAAAGCATTTGCCAAAACTTGACGTAGTTACTGCCAGAGAAGCCGGACTTAGTTCATATCGCGACCAGCTTGTTCTGGAATTTGCCGCCAAAGAAAACCGCATCCTTATTTCTCAGGATGTAACCACAATGAAAGAACATGCCTCTTCCCGATTGAGAACCGGAAAACCAATGCCGGGTCTTTTCCTAGTTCCAGATACGGTACCCATTGGCAACGCAATAGACGAGATCGTGCTGATTGCAGAGTGTACCGCTCCCGACGACTGGAACAATCGCATTGAATTCCTGCCATTGTAATACAACTAACCCAGATTCAGCATTAGAGAATCCCAAAGTCCAAAACGCAGCAGATCAGGCGGATCTATGTTGATTTCTAACAGTTAGTAGTGGGTCAGTTTTTAGTTGTCAGTTGACAAACTAATAACTGTAAACTGCGTAGCTATTAACTGTTAGGTCGGTTCAGGCTTTCGCTGTGGTGTTTCTAATGCAGAATCCGGGATTAACTGAAGAAGTCCGCGCATTAGTAAACTGGCCGCCTGCTCACGCAGGCGGTTCTGACATAGCAGCTTCAGGCTCAAGACTCCAGACCCTTAGAGTGCCTTTACTTCGTGCGGGCTTCTGCAAAACGTTATTTCAGGTTCTTCTTGAAGAACTCGAGCGTGCGTTGCCATGCCAGCTTTGCTGAGGCTTCGTCGTAGCGCGGTGTGGTGTCGTTATGAAAACCGTGCTGCTTTTCTTCATACATAAACGACTCAAACTTTTTCTTGCCTTTCGTCAAGGCCTCTTCGTATGGTTTGATGCCTTCGTTTATGCGCTGGTCGTTACCAGCGTAGTGAAACTGGATCGGCGCAGATAATTTTGGTATGTCCGCGATACCGGCCTGACGGCCATAGAACGCCACGCCAGCGTTCAGGTCTTTGCCAAGCAAGACCGCAAGCTGATTCACCATTCCGCCGCCAAAGCAGAAACCGACCGCTCCTAATTTACCGGTGCTGTCCTTTCGCTTTTTCAGCCAATGCGAAGCAGCGACAAAATCTTCGGTCATCTTCTTCCCGTCAACTTCGCGGAACTTTGCCGCTCCCTGCTGTTCGTCACCCGGATAGCCACCGACCGAGGTCAGGCCGTCCGGAGCAAACGCCAGATAACCGGCTTTGGCAAAACGTCTGGCGACATCTTCGATATAAGGATTGAGGCCGCGATTTTCATGGATCACCAATACGGCAGGAAACTTTTTTCCTTTGGCAGGACGTGCTAAATAGCCTTTGATAGAACCATTTCCTTTCGGCGACTCGACGGTCTCGTAACCTACGGTGATCTCATCGTCGTCAGGTGCGACGGTCTGTGCCCATGCGTAATTTGGCTTGAGGCTTTCAAACAGTGCCGCAACCGTCACGCCGCCGACGGCAAATTTACCCAGGCCATTGAAAAATGTCCTGCGGTCGATCTCGCCATGCTGCCACTCATGAAAAAGGTCGAGTAATTCCTGCGGGTATTCATCTGCGGTCTTTCTGTTCATTTTGCCTCCATATTCTTGTTCGAAAGTTGAAGATCACTTTGTCTCAAAGCCTCAAAATGGCTTATCGGATCATCTTCCTGTCTTCATTGCGTAATTCGCTATGGCTTCTTCTCTGGTTGAGCCGAAAGCGTAGCAATCGCTTTCCTCAACACTCACAAAATCTCTCCCGACCACACAGAACTGGCCGCCGTCACGAAATACAAGTGTGCCGCCGGGACCGGATTCGGCTTCGAGGTCGGGGTCGTGCTTTAGATATTCAAATTCTTCGGTCATGGCTTTTCGGCTTTGGCCCTTTCGGCGCTCCATGCCTCTTCAGCCTGACCGCCAAAAGTTACGACGCCGCCCATTTTGTCACCCGAAACCTTACCGGAAAATGTCATCGTCAGATCGTTGCCGCCATAATTGATCGTGTAGCTGAATTCGATGGCGTCACCCTTGATCGTTCCCTTGATCGGGACATCACCACTGGAACGCTTAGCCGTTCCGGTCAGTTTCTCCCCGTCAACCTCCAGCACGAACTTGAAAGGACGTGTCCCGCCAGGTGTGTTGAACGCTCCATCCCATTCACCGGCAACTGAGGAATTCTGAGCATTGCTAATGCAAACAGCCACAAGAGCGAAACAGATAGTAAACAATGTCGAAAGTAAAACTCTTTTCATAACGAACTCCTTTCGCCTATTTTACATGTTTTGTCGCCGATGACGCTAATCGCCCTTGCTTTCAATTACGCGGAGTCTATGTGAAAAAAAACCGTATTTCATTTCTTCTATTCGATGTGTTTGACTTGGCTGTTCATTTAGCTACGATATATGGAATGAGCGATAAAGAGTTGATGACCGCGGCTGACATCCACGCATTTGGCATCGAGATAGTATTCAAACAGCTTGAAAAGGACGGCTGGGTCATTGATTCCGCCGACATTCTCGCCGATATATTTACTGAGCCGCAGATCGTCGCAAAAAAGGACGGCGAACTCGCTTTCTTTATTGTCAGAACTGACGTCTACCCAAAACGCGGCCGTTTCGAAGAAGGCACTGACGCATTTAACCTTCTTGTCCGACATGCCATTGCCCATGGTGCATCATGCTATTTTGCAAGCGTCGGCATTGCCAATTCAGAAGGAAAAACCGAAGAAGAAATGTCAGTTCCCATCAAAGGGGTTGCGTTCAATATCGAATTCAACGGCCTCGTAAAGATGGAACTTCCGCCCGCTGAACCCGCTAACGGAAATTCGGCGGCTGTATAACAGCTTAAAAAGGAGCCTCAGGCAATTCTCTTCAAAATACCCTCGACTCCCTTTTTATCCACGCGCAACGGAGCGTGGAATTCGTTGCTGTGTGGTCAATTAAATAGGCAATAAATAACCAATTCCTAAAAAATAAGAAAAACCTCCGGTCGACGTCCGATCCAGGATGATTTTTGACCAGCGAAAAAAAATGTGACCGCTTCTGAGAAGATTTTTCGCTTTTCCTGAATAGCACCCTTTTATATAGTTCAGGAGAAATGTATGTCAAAGAATAGACGGTTCGGCAATACCGGAGTTATCTCGGTCTTTATTGCAGTTTTGGTGTTTGCAGCCGGTGGCGTTGTTGCCTTATCTAGCAACGCCCCTTCCGACGGATTTTTGTCAGGATTGGCAAGATCTTTGTCGCTGAATGTGGCAGCTCATGCAGAAACCGATGCAGAAAAAGAGTCGGATAAAAGCTCACCGCAAAACTCCGCTGGTGGCCCGAACGACCGCCTGATCTATGCAATGGGTGATCTTCCCGTAGATTATCCTGATCGTAGGGACAAGATAATTCTCCAGGACCCCGTTAATGGCCCTATTCAGCTTGGCTCGATCAACGATTTTGAGCCGGCATGGTCCCCAGATGGGAAAAAGATCGCCTTCATAAGCCTTCGAAATGGCAGTACATCTACCCCGACCAACCGGCGTTCTAACAGAGATCTGTATATGATGAACGCCGACGGGACTGACCAGACATTATTAGGCAGTTACAATGGTTTGTATGGTGCGGAATCTCAGCCCTCATTCTCGCCCGATAGCAATCACATAGTCTATGTAGCTGACTACGGTTATGGCGGCGGAATATATATCTACGATACATTTGCCAACACTCACACAGCTGTTTTTACTGATATATGGAGTGCCTGCTATTCAGAAGGCATCACGGGTCGCCAACGCGGTAAAAAGAATGTAATAGACAACATCAGTCCCGGCTCTTTTGGCCCTGACACACCCAGATTCACACCGGACGGCCAGTACATAATCTTTAGTGAAAATGAGAACGGCGAAGGGAGACGGCTTCGTCAAATCAAACTTGATGGGACAGAGTGTACTACCCTGTATGACGCGCCTGCATCCGCAGACCAATACGAACCCATGTTTGCGCAGCTCTCGCCTGACGGAACGATGATAGCTCTGACATATGGCTATATGTTAATTGCGGGTGCAACAGAATCGGCCGGTTCCATGTCAGAATATTTCATACGGATCCTTTCATCGAACGGCTCACCACTTCAGGAAATTCCTATCAGCAAGAAGGCTAGCTATCTAACCTGGTCACCAGATAGCACCAAAATTGCCTATATTACCAGCACAGAATCTCCATTTGTCCCAAATGGGGAAATTTGGACAGTTGATATAAATACTCAGATAGAGGACCAGACCATCTTTCACGGCGGCTACGAGACATTCAGAGGATTGAGCTGGGGAACGCCTGCTTCTGAAACACCTGTCTTGCGTTTGAGGATAAACGACCCACATCCAGTAGGAGCTGGCGGAACCACTAGTGGAACCGTATATCTGGACGCGCCTGCTCCTGCCGGCGGCACAAACGTAACATTAAGTTACTATGGCGCGATCGTTGACCCGATCTTCACCCTGCCGCAAACCGTCATTACTGTACCCGAAGGTGAGACTCAGGCAACTTTCCCTATCGTCACCACTCCGCGAAATGAATATAGAACCGCAGATGTTGGAGCAACACGCTCAGGCCCCTACGGATTTGCCATTGCAACAGTGACCGTAGTGCCGCCAAAACCTGACATTGAGGTCACCACATTTACCGCCCCGAATGTTGTTGCCCCAAACACACTGTTCACCGTCAACTCGACGGTAACCAACGTTGGCGAGGCCGGTACAGGTACTAATTTTACGGACAGCATATACTTTTCAATAGATCAGGAACTCGACGGTTCGGATGGCCAACCTATTGCCAGCGTCTCCCGTCCGGCTCTGAACGTCGGTGCTGAGTCTTCTCATACACATCCATCGGTCTATATACCTCAAGAAAGAATTCCGGGGATCGGAACCTATTATTTGATCTATCGCGCTAATTCGAACATGGCGGTAGATGAAAATCTCAGATACAGCAACAATCTAATGGTGATCCCTATCGAAGTCAGTTTGCCTGACCTTGTTGGCGAAAATCTCACCGTTCCGTCTGAAATAGAGCCTGGAATAAATTTCACAATGACAATGAATGTCAGAAATAACAGCCTGATTGATATCGGCGGCTATTTTAACATCAAGGTTTATATTTCCTTTGACGGCGAGATCGGCAATAGTGACGACCTTCAGCTGGCCTATTTCTCAACCGACGGACTAGATGCAAATGAGGTCGCAAATATATCAAGAACACTAAATGTCCCCTCAGTTCCCGCGCGTGAGAGCGGCCCCGCGATAATCTACGCGGAGCTTGATGTCGACGAACACGTTTCTGAAGGGGGAGCAAACGATCCGGGAGAGACCAATAATACATCATCAACAAACACCCAATTCGAGTATAGGGTTGCAGAATTGCAAGTGACTTCAACCACAGCACCGGTTGAAGTAGAAACGGAAACTCCTTTTGCGATGGAGTGGACGACGTCAAATACCGGCAATCGAAACGCCGGCAATTTCAGCGAGAGGGTCTATTTCTCGACTGACAATGTGGTAAATGGAAATGATTTGATCTTGGGAACATATTCATTGCCTGCGGGACTTCCAGCTGGGCAGGATATCACCCGCATTCAGAACGTAACGATCCCGACAAATGCGATCGCGGCATCAGGCACATATTGGATATATGTGAGGACAGACCTGAATAACTCGATAAACGAGGGTGAGAATGAGGACAACAACATCCGCTGGCATCCGATCGAGGTAAGGCGACTGCTGCGTCCGGATCTTACCGTAACCAACCTAACAGCTCCCGACACAGCCAATTTTGATCAAATGATCCAGGTTCAATGGACCGTAACCAACAGCGGCCAAGGACCAACCAATGCACCAACCTGGAAAGATCGTATCAGCATTAATTCGACAGGCTCTCCCAATAGTGGGCGTGTTGCTGACGTCGACAGCATAAGTTTTCTCAACACCGGGGAAAGCTATATTGCATCCGCGGCCGTCAAGATCCCTCGTGGATATGTCGGCTCCTATAAGATAGTTGTTAAGGCCGATCACTTCGGCGCGTTGAATGAAGAAAATGCAGCGAACAACACCTTGACACGCGACATACTTTTAAGCGCTCCTCCTGTTCCTGATCTTATCGTTAACAATGTCCAGGCTCCTGCCGAAGCATTTGCAGGCGGACCGGTCTCAATAAGATGGACAACTGAGAACATTGGTGATGCCGCTGCGGTGACTACTGCGGGACCGTGGTATGACCGGGTTTATCTATCTACCGATCAGGTTTTCAGTCCGGGAACAGATCGCCTTATCTTTACTAGCGAACCGCGTATTTTACCGCTTGCCGTTGGAGATACCTACATCGGGGAAACAAGAGAAAAGATCAATCAACCAACGGTGATAGGTCAGGCGGGACTAAACAATTTCATCTGGCGAAATATCTCGCTTCCTTCAAACACTCCAGCCGGTCAGTACTATGTCTTCGTAATGACAGATTCGCATGACGGCGTTTATGAGTATAGCGGCGAGAATAATAATGTCGGCTATGACAGCGAAGGCATCGGCTTTCCGATGACCGTTATCTCGACCCCATTTGACCTCGTGTCTGGCAGTGTCCCGACATCCCCTGACAACGTTTCGGGCGGACAGCGTATCCCCGTCTCTTTCACCATAGAGAACCAAGGTGCATTTAACACTTGGGGCTGGTGGAGAGACGGACTTTATTTATCAACAGATCAAACATGGAGTGCCGATGACGCACTGCTCGGATCGATCGATCATTCCGGTTTCACCGCCGGCGAGGAACGAACCGTCGAACTGGATATAAAGGTACCGAACTGTTTGACGGGCACCTATTATCTAATAGCCAAAGCGGATTATAGTGGACGGGCAAGTGAATTCGATCCAAAACATGATGCTGAGACCAATAACGATAGTCCCGCAAAAGAAATACAGATAACAAGCGTGCCTCCGGATCTTGTTGTTACAAACGTAACGATACCGGCAGTAACTTCGGCGGGGCAAACCCTTGAGTTAACATGGACCGTCACAAACAACGGCACCGGTCCGGCAAATGGCCAGTGGAACGACAGAATAATGCTAAATTCCAGCATCGGCATGGGTAACGTCCAGCTAGCAGACGTTCAACATGCCGGGCCGCTCGCCGCCGGGGCTTCTTATACAAAGTCACAGATGGTCACATTGCCCCAGTATATGCAGGGCGAATATCACATTTCAGTCGAAACAAATCGGACAGGCTCCGTTACCGAATGCGGAGCGGCCGAGGAAAACAACTTTGGGCTTTCAGAGTCGTTCAGCCTCGAAAGCAACCTGCCCGACCTTGTTATCGATTCGGTCACGCTTCCCGTAACTACGATCGAGGCTGGCAGCTCGATTCAGGTCGAATGGGTTGGCAGAAACCAGGGTGCTTCGATGGCGGCAAACATTCCCGGCTGGGTTGATCGTGTTTACCTCTCTGCCGATATGAATGTGAGTAACAATGACTGGCTGATCGGTTCAGCGATCACACAGATTCCATTGGCGTCCGGCCAAACCTATAACAAACAACTCAATGTAAATATCGGAAATGTTCCGGCCGGAAATTACAATGTCCTGATAGTGGCCGACTACGTAAATAACGTTTTTGAAGGACCACGAAATAGCCAAGCCGAAGAAAATAACAAAAATGCGGCTGCTGTCACGGTCACATCGCCAGGCATCGACCTTCAAGCGGTTGTAACCGGCATCACTACCCCGACCTATTCAGGCCAACCCTTAAATTTGCAGTGGACGGTAACAAATCAGGGCGATACCGAAACCTTAACAGGCTCGTGGACAGACCACATTATTCTATCCCGTGACTCTGTTATCGACGCCTCCGATCCGGTGATCGGATGGCGCACCCGAACCGGCACGCTTGCAGCAGGAGCAAGTTACCTGGTCAATCACGTCGTAAACATGCCGGCCGGTCTGACCGGAACCTATAGGATCTTTGTTCATACTGACAGACATAACAATGTTGTAGAGAACAATGACAATAACAATATCACTCCGCCATTCAATATTGAGCTTGAGCTTCCGCCTCCAGCCGATTTGAATGTAACGAACATTTCAGCACCGACATCTGCAAGTCCGGGCGACACTGTTTCTTTCAGTTGGACGCTCCAGAATGCAGGCAGCTTCCCGGCTGTAGGGCCATGGCGAGACAGCGTTTATCTTTCACTTGATCCTCATTGGGATGCAAGTGATATCTTGCTCGGACAGCATGAGCGAACAGATCTGCCGCTTGGCACAGGCTCAACCGAAACTCGCTCGAAGACGTTCATGATCCCGGCGATCGAAGACGGCGACTACTATGTCATCGTCAGGCTTGATTCACAAAATCGAGTCCGCGAAACGAATGAGGCCAACAACGTCTCTGTTTCTTCCGGCAGGATCTCGGTTGGAATGACGACTCTTACCTTGGGCGTCGAACACAGTACGACCGTGGATAACGGTGGGTTCAAATCATTCAAATTTGTACCCGGCATTGACGAGACCGTTCTCGTTACTGTCAACGGAGAACCCGGTCAGAATAACGGCCTTTTCAGCAAATATCTGACACCGGTGAATCTCTCGAACTACGAGTTCCGTGACGATGGCCAAAACAGCCCTAACAAGGATAATTTCATAGCGGTCAGTGAGGAAGGACCTTATTATTCGATGGTCACAAACGACCATATTCCGCAAAATCTCCGGGAACTTTTTAACAGTGAGCCTGAAAGACGGGTTATTAACAAAGAATCCGGTCTCCCGGAAATGCCGCAGAATATTAGCGTTAAGGCAGAAGTGCTGCCGTTCTCGATCCATAGTGTTTACCCTGAACGTGCAGGAAATGCGGGTATTGCAACGGTCGATGTTATTGGAGCGAAATTCCAAGAAGGATCAACTGTCAAACTCGTCGGCCCAGGCGGAGTCGAGATAATTCCTAGAGAGACCATGCCCAGTTCCAGTGTGGTCACGGCCATCTTCAATCTGACCGGCAAGATGCCCGGACAATATACAGTTAGGGTCACGAATCCCGATGAGGAAACTGTAGAACTCGAAAATGGTTTTGAGATCGTAAATGGCGGTGGCTTCTCGCTGCACGAAAGCGTAGATGGACCGAGATCACGCAATCCCTTTACAACACGCATCAGATATACATTTTCCGCCAGAAATGATGGCCTGAACGACGCATTGTTCGTTCCCGTTGTTATATCCATGCCGGAAAATATGACCTACATCCTGGATGAGCGGCATGCAGGCCAACTGCCGGATGAGCTTCTTCCGGCAAACTACGTAAGAGAAGAAATAGACCAGGACATAGTATTGGACGGTCGAAGGGTCTTTGTTGCAGTTATCCCGATATTGAGAGCACGTTCGTCTGTGGATATCGGTATGGAACTCATTGGATTTTCGGGAGCCCCCGAGATCAGCTTCAAAGTGATCCCGCCATTCGCGAGTTATGACGGAACCCAGAAGATGGATATCGAACCCACCGATCTGGGATTTGGAAATAATTTCAGTTGTAATCTGCCTCTTGCCTCGGGCGTTAACATGGAAAAGGTCGATTGCTGGAGCAATTTCCTTAAAACTTTGGCTTTTGCTATTCTCAACGCAATCCCTGCAGCAAACTGTCTTGATGATGCTCTTGCTATAGGAGTCGGCATGTTTGACACCATCTGGTCCAGCATTCAGGTGGGTCAGTCGAATCAGTCTGCCAGTCAGAAGCAATCAGCCATTCTGTTCTCATTCGGGGAATATGCTCTGACTTTCGTCGCGAATGTCGCGGAATGCGCCGGACAGAATTTGCCTTGGGTCTATGTGGCCAACGTTGCCTATAACATCTATAAAACCCTGAAAGCTTTGTATGACTGCATAAAGGACGACCTCAGATTTGTGGTACTGTCATTCATGAGTCATGACCCGAACGAGATGATCGGCCCGACGGGTTATGGGCCTGAGAGATTTGTTCCCGCTCGAAGTCCTCTCTTCTATAGGATCAATTTCGAGAATCTGCCGGAGGCTACGGCTCCAGCACAGAGGATATATATAACCGATGTGCTGCCGCCGGAGCTTGATCCACGGACAGTCAGATTAAAGGAGGTCGGCTTCAATCACAAGACCTTTGTTGTCCCTAACAATCAGGCTTTCTATAGCTCCAGAGTAGATTTTGGGGAAGGGGACAACACCATAAAAGCTGATATTTCCGCCGGACTGGATATTGTAAATCGGCGCGTAATATGGACGCTGACAGCGATCGACCCGAATACGGGCGAACGTCCACTCGACCCCTTAGTTGGCCTGTTACCGCCTAATAACGAGGATCGCGACGGCGAAGGTTATGTAACATTTACCGTTGAGGCTTATGACACATTCCCGAATCGAACGCCGATCTCCAATTTTGCGACGATCTATTTCGATGAGAACGAACCGATAGTCACAAATACCGAAACCAATCTGCTTGACAGTGTTGTGCCATCTAGCCAGATAGCCCCGCTGCCTGCTGCATCAGAGTTCCCGGAAATACCGTTCTCATTTTCAGGAACCGATGATACTGACGGATCGGGCCTTGAGAGATGCGATATTTATGTGTCGGAAAACGGCGGAAGCTATCTGCCTGTTCTCACTACTGACATACTGCAGGGCAACGGAGCACTCAACGGAAAATGGGGAGCCAGATACCGCTTTTACTCAAGATGTTCTGATAATGCTGGAAATATTGAGCAGGCTCCGCTAGTGCCTGATGCTGAGATCGCGGTTCGCGGCGGAGCCATTGAGGGTGATGTTTCGCCTCGGCCGGACGGAAGCGACGGAACTGTAAACGGCGACGATGTGGCACAGATCAGGCGATTTGCAGCCGGTCTCGACACAACCTTCCAATATAACGAGTTCCAGAGAGCAGACTCGGCTCCATTCAGCGAAGGAGGCGATGGTGCGATCTCTGTAATCGACGTTGTTCAGGCAAATCGATTCGCTCTCGGCCTCGATCCGAGATCGACAGCGATCGGCCCGAACGAACAGGCAACAGGCCTTTCGTCACTCAAGGGCAATACGAATACTTTGGGTGAGGCTCGGGAACTTCGGCCCTATGCGGTCAGACGTATAGGCGACCGAATAACTGTCGGGGTTTTAATTAACTCTGCGGGTGACGAAGCAGGTGTAGGATTTACTATGAACTTTGATCCAAACGTTCTCAGTGATCCTGGCAATGCTGCGGTCGGAACAGGCGCTTCCGGAGGAACAGTGACCGTAAACACAGCTGATGCAGCGAACGGCAAGGTAGGCATAATAGTCGACAAGTTGCCGTCACAGCCTTTGAATGCAGGCTCCCTTCAACTGGTGACCATCGAATTCACAGTCGCTTTGGGAGCAACAGGTTCCACCGAGATCGGATTTGGAGACGGGACAGTTGCTGAGCAAGTATCAGATACTTCCGCGGCAGTTGTTGTGGCAAACTTTGTGCCGGCAATGATAGAACTTGCGGCCCCGACCTCGGCTGACATTACAGTGTCGGGCCGTGTTCTCACAGTCGCCGGACGCCCGGTATCCAATGCACGCGTCATATTTACGGGAGCTGACGGCAGAACCCGCATTTCGAATTCAAATGCATTCGGATACTACCAGATCAGTGGGCTGAGGCCAACATCAACCTACGTGATCGATGTAAAAGCCAAAGGCCTCTTTTTCCAATCACGAAGCCTTTCACCGGACGATAATATGGTCGGCGTCGATCTGATCGGCGACACATCAAGAACCGTTCGCTGAGATGCTTGGCAACGGAGAGGCAATAACGCGAGACCGCACGAATTTATGTGCGGTCTCATATTTTTTGTACATACTGACCTAACCCTGCGCAGTCATTTGCGGACAGCACCTCGCAGAGGATCTTCCATCTTGGAATATAAAACCTATTTGTATCAGAGTGTTGTTGAGAGGATAAATAGATGCTGTGATCTGCGATTGGGGTTTTATATTTCCGTCTGGAGCGTTAGCCAAGACGCTTTTCCAGACCAGCAATAAGTTTTGAAAGTCTTTCAAGATTTGGCCTGTCAAACTCATTGAGATGCCCGCTCTCTTCTATACTTTTGAAACCGTTCAGAGCTGACCGATAGTTTTCAAGTGCCTTGCGGAGATATTCTGCGGCTGGCTCGCCACCCTTAGCCAATTCGGTATTACAGTTGCCGATAAATTCAAAATTTATCGAACGCATCCGCTGTGCGTAGTTGTTCTGAGGATTATCTATAAGGACCTTTTCAAATTCCTTGTCAGCCGTACTAAAAGCTTTCAGGGCATCTGCATATCTCTTTAATGCGAATAAGGTCGTTCCTACAGAATGTCTTGTATTGGCAACATCATAATAGACCTCTCTGTTGTTAGGGTCTGATCGGACCAACTGTTGGAATTGATCAAGAGCGACGTTTATTTTCTCAAGTGAGTCCACACCGCGGCCTGCATCACTCAGGGCTTGAGCCAATTTTTTATTGCTCATTGCCACATCGCGGCTGGCCTGAAAGCTTCCTGCGTCGGTCTTTAGACGATGCTCTGCTATCTCAGCTCCTTTTTCATAAAGCGAGATCGCTCTTTCAATTTTTTCCTGATCCTCATAGTTCTCTGCCCGTTTCTGATATGCAAGCATCAGCGACCGCTGGGTCTTCATGTCGTTAGGAGCTTTAGCGGAAAGAGTGATCAGCAGATCAAGCCCTTTCTGCAAGTTCTCAGACGCAAGTTCAGGTTCGTCATCCCATCCTTGGGCCTCGCCGATCGCAATGAAAGAATATGCGTGGTTCCTGGCAGCTGCCAGATCGTCTGACCTTTCGTTCTTCAGCACTTCATAGATAGTCAATGACTGTCGGTAAAACTCTATTGCCTTTTTATTTTCCCCGTCAAAAAAGTGAAGCAAGCCGCGCACCCGCAATATTTCCGCAAGATCACTTCGAGCCTCGAAATTTAAGGGATCGGCATCAACTGCTTCTTTTCTATACTGCAAGGCTCTCTCATACAGAGGGGCAGCCTTTTCGTATGAGCCTCCGTTCGATTCAATATCACCGAGACGTCCCAGCACGGACGCCATATTCCCTTTGGACTCAATATTCGACGGATCGAGGGCAAGTATAGACTCGCGGATCTCAAGAGCTTTTGTATAACTTGAACGAGCTCCTTCTATGTCACCGGTGTTGGGATTGTATGGATTTCCCTGAAAATCACCGACCTTTTCATAAGCTCTTGCCAGTTCTTCCCTTAGCTGTTTATCTTCTACCTCAGCTTCAGCAGAGAGGCCGTCAAGATATTCCAAAGCCCGCGTAACCAGCAGTTTTCTTGCAGGCATTGAACCCGGCAAATTCTCTATCAAAGGGCTGAATTCATATATGAAAGAATTGGCAAGAGAACGGACATCCGTAAACCTTTTTTCCGCTTTGGCTCTCTCGGTATAAGCGATATTCGCCTGCCAAACCGTAGCCGCAACACCGCCGGTTATCGCTGTAGCCAATACTGCCCCGCCGATCACGCCAAGACGATTGCGTTGCACGAATTTTTCGGCTCTGTATCCTAACGTATTAGGGCGGGCACTGACAGGTAATCCATCAAGATGCCGTTTTACATCTTCAGAAAACGCTGCGACCGAAGGATATCTTCGTTCAGGTTCTTTTCTAAGCGCCTTGAGGACTATATTGTCCAGATCACCACGGAGGCTAGTCGGGTTGAGTCGTGAACGAAATTCTCCTGTATTCTTGATTTTGTTCGGGGTCGTCGCGTTCCGCGTGGTCTGAGGTTCATCAGAACTCAATATAGCGGTTCTAGCCGATGATATTTCTCTGAACCGGTCTGAATCAGACGCTAACACAACCGACGGGAGTTGAGGATCAGTTTCCAACACAGCATTGTATATCTCTCGCAGGTCAAATTCTTTATGCTCGTACGGTCGATGACCGCACAACAGTTCATAAAGGATCACACCAAGACTATATATATCTGTAGAAGTTGTAACTGTTTTTCTTTGCAGTTGTTCAGGAGATGCGTAGGAAGGCGTCATCACGCCTATCCGGGTCACGGTTGCAAGCGTTGGATCCTGATAATCCGCTCCGATGATCTTAGAAATACCAAAATCTAACAACTTAGGAATACCATTTTCGGATACAAGAATGTTCGATGGTTTCAGATCACGGTGTACCACAAGATTTGTATGGGCAAACTCAACTGCCTTGCAGACAAGACGAAAAAGCTCAAGGCGCTCACTAACACCTAAATCCCTGGCCGAACAATATCTGTCTACAGGTAACCCGTCAACATATTCCATCGCCAGAAAAGGCACATCGTCCGGCGTGGTTCCTGAATCCAAAAGTCGAGCTATATTTGGATGCTCGAGCGAAGCAAGTATCTCCCGTTCCTGGTCAAACCGACGCCGCAAATGCCCAGTGTTCATCTCGCGCTTGAGCATTTTCAGCGCAACGCGCTGTTCAAATTTTCCGTCAATTCTCTCGGCAAGATATACGGCCCCCATTCCGCCATAGCCTATTTCACGAATGATCTTGTATGGGCCGATTTCGGCGCCTATCATTTCCTTACCAACACCCTCGACAAAACCTTGCGCTAATTCTGCGGCATTGAGACCTAGGGCAGACCCTTCGACCTCATCCTCAAGACTCATCAAAGATTCTACCTCCGCCCTGATGGTTTCATCCTGACAGTTAATAGCAAGAAACTCAGAACGCTCATCAGGCGGCAATTCTATTACGTCTTGCAACAGTTCTTTTACGATGGCCCATCTTTCGACTTCCATAGATCTTAAACGGCTTTAATGTTCTTCACAGATCTGAAGATCGTTCACATAAAGAAATGCGAAAAAAACTCTCGGCTAAGGTCATTTTATATGTAGATCAGGCAAGAGAGCTTCTGTTTTAGTTCTGGTTCAGTTCCCGATAAAGCCACAAACGAGCAGATTGCCATTCTCTGCCAACCGTACGTTCTGAAATACCCAGAGCCTCAGCCGCCTCTGAGTTGCTGAGGCCGCCGAAAAACTTTAGCTCCACTACCTTTGCCTGTCTTTCATCCAGAGAAGCTAGTTGATCAAGGGCGTCGTTCAGCGCCAATATCAGCCCGGCCCTTTGTTCAATAGGAATGTTAACGTCATCAAGCGAAAAGCGCACGGGATTACCACCTCGTTTCTGAGCCGCGTGTATTCGGGCGTGATCGACCAAGATCTGCCGCATCAATCGAGCAGCAACACCGAAGAAATGACTACGGTTCTGCCACTCTATTCCAGATTGCTCAGTAAGCCGAAGAAATGCCTCATGAACAAGAGCAGTGGGCTGTAAGGTGTGGTCCCGCCGCTCGCGTGACATGTAATATCTGGCCTGACGTTTTAATTCGTCGTAGACAAATGGCAGCAGCAGTTCCTTCGCTTCTTCCCGCCCATCATTCCATTCACTGAGTATCCGGGTAATTTCCGAAGTATTGCTTATACTCATACTCTAAATGATTTCGTATTTTAGGGTTTTCAAATGGTATATCATACGCCGAAACAATGCAAAAATTTTGGAAATTTATGGCCTGTGTTCATTTTTTTTGTCATATTTTGGGCTTGAAATCCGCATCTTTTATCAACTTGGCGATTTCAGATAAAATATGGTTGGAAAGATGTTGAAACTGACGCTTTCCAACAAGTTTGAATTGCCTTTAGATCAAGTACACCAAGGAGTTAGCAATGCAAAAGAAAACCCCATTCTTTGTTCTATGTTTGTTCGCCTGCGTTCTTGCCATAGCGGCCCTGATACATTTCAACGTCGGAACATCCGCTCAGACAAATGATCGGCTGCTGGAGAATGCCAACCCGATAGAACCTGCTGGCGGCGGCGAGTTCAAACACATACCCACAGATGAGATAAGCGAGACTGAACGCAGCCGTATAAAGAGCGAAATATCGTCAAACATCCGTACGCTTGAGCGTCAGGGCAAACTGGCCCCGGCAGTTCCTCAGGTCGTGCAATTAGGCTGGCCCATCGCCAAAGCATCAGGCCTTCCCGATTTTAACGTCATCGGCATTTCGGGATATGTCGATCATAACCCGGCATTCCCCGGTCAGCTTCTTGACTACAATTGCGGCAACAGAACCTATGACACTGCCGCCGGTTACAACCACGCCGGGGTCGATATGTTCACGTGGCCTTTCGGCTGGAACAAGATGGACAATCAGGAAGTGCATATAGTCGCAGCGGCTCCCGGCACGATAGTCGCAAGAGGCGACGGGCGGTTTGACCGCAGCTGTGCAATGAACTCCAATTTATGGAACGCGGTCTATGTTCGCCATGCCGATAATTCTATTGCTTGGTACGGACATATGAAAAACGGCTCGGTGACATCAAAACAGGTCGGCGACACGGTCGAACAGGGAGAATACCTCGGCGTTGTCGGCAGTTCGGGTAATTCCACCGGCCCGCATCTTCATTTCGAGCTTTATAATTCTGAGAATCAGCTTCAGGACCCGTATCAGGGATCGTGCAATTCCATGAACGCCGTATCGTGGTGGGCTCAGCAGGAGCCATATCGCGTTTCGCAGATAAACCACATGATGACCGGCTCTGCTCCGGTCGAATTTCCAACTTGCCCGCAGCCCGAGGTATCCCACGAAAAGAAGGTCTTCAGACGCGGCGAACAATTTTTTCTCACGCTCTTTTACCGTGACCAGCTGCAGGGGCAGACCACAAATTTCAGCCTGATCAACTCCAACGGTGTCGTCTATGACTCATGGACCCACACCAGTCCCAGCACTTACAATGCTTCATATTGGTACTGGGCACCGGTAATTCCCGCCAATGCCCCATATGGAGAATACACATTCCGCGCGATTTACAATTCACAGACATACGAAAGAAAATTCACTGTTACCGCGGGGACGCCGCATGATTTTGACGGGGACGGGAAAACCGACATTGGTGTTTACAGGCCGTCAACAGGCAGCTGGTGGTACACTCGGAGTTCGGATTCGCAGAACCGTGTGATGCAATTCGGCTTAGATACCGATACTATTGTGCCTGCAGACTTCACCGGTGACGGTAAGGCAGACATTGCGGTTTTTCGCCCATCGTCAGGTAACTGGTACGTGCTTCGAAGCGAGGATAACACCTTCTACGGTCTTTCTTTTGGAATGAACGGCGATATACCTGTCGCCAGAGACTTTGATGGTGACAGACGGGCTGACCCGGCAGTGTACAGGCCTTCCTCGGGAATGTGGTACATACTTCGATCGACTGACAGTGGAGTGACCTACACACGGTTTGGCGGCGGCGGTGACCGCCCCATCCCTGCTGATTATGACGGCGATGGCAGAGCCGACATTGCTATCTATAGACCGCTTGGCAGTTCGGGTCATAGTGAATGGTGGTATCTGCGGAGCTCAAACGGAACTAATTCAGCAGTTCCATGGGGAGCAGCTTCGGATATAGCGGTTCCAGGTGACTATACCGGTGATGGCAAAGTCGATATTGCAGTGTTTCGACCATCTGACGGTATGTGGCATATTCAGCGAAGTGAGGACGGATCTTACTACGCCTTTCCTTTTGGTGTTGCGGAAGACCGGCCGGTTCCTGGTGATTATGACGGTGATGGTAAAACTGACCCAGGTGTTTTTCGTCCGTCCAACGGCACTTGGTACGTGAACCGATCAACCGCCGGCATTCACATCCAGGCCTATGGAGCATCTACCGATCAGGCAGTACCAAACACCTCGACAAAATAATTGCAGGTTGAGACAAAAAGACGGATGGAGAGAAATTTCCATCCGTCTTTTTTGTTAATTTAATTGTTTATGCTATGCGTTGCCTTTTCCAAGAACAAGTCTTAGTAACAACAAAAGAATTACCGCGCCTATGATGGACATTATCCAACCAGCGGCATAAGATGCTCCGCCCCAAAGAGCTCCTCCGATGAATGTTCCAAGGAAAGCTCCACCGATGCCGACCACGATCGTTAGAAGTATTCCTGTAAGCCCCGCAGGTATCGCTTCTTTTCCGGGAAGAAGGAAGCGTGCGATTATCCCGACGATGAGTCCGACGATAACTGTTCCAATCGCTGATATCATATAGTATCTCCTTTGATCAAAATACAAGATTCGGTCTTTTTGTCTGAATGCTCCAGTTTTACTACAAATAAGAAAAAAGCACAATATCTGTTTTTGCCTCTCGATGGATGCACGTCAAAATTATGACACGGTCAAGAAACTCTCTCTTCGAGGTTATGACGCTTTATCATTCCATACAGGCGTGGACGATAAAGCCCTAATAGATTAGCAGCAGCCTGTTTGTTCCCTTTTGTGCGTCGTAGAGCGGCGAGAACAATGCCGCTCTCAAGAGCGTCAAACAGATCAGAATTGTTTTTTTCACTCTCCGGTTCAGGTAATTTGTTCACTATCACATCGCCAAACTTTTCGATCAGTTCAGTGCCAAATTCCATGTCTGCAATTCCCAATGTTTCGGAAACTCCGTTGAATGGAACTGCTGAGACGGGCTTGACCTGACTTACAATACTATTTCCGCCTGCAACATCCAGCGACGTGATCTTGCTGCTTTTGCTAAGAAGAACAGCTCGTTCAATAACGTTTTGAAGCTCACGCACATTTCCGCGCCATGCATAGTTAAGCATCTGGTCGTATGCCGAACGCTCAAATTTGATATCGTCCCGTCCGTATTTTTCTGCGTACATCTGTAGAAAGTGTTCGGCCAGCATCGGTATATCCTCTGTCCTCTCTCTCAGCGGAGGAATGCGTATCTCTATCGTGTTTATCCTGTAATATAGATCTTCACGCAGGCTTCCGTCTTTTACAGCTTCCATCGGGTCGCGGTTAGTTGCACAGACGAGCCTAAAATCAACTGCCCATGGTTTGTCTCCGCCGACACGATAAAACACCTTTTCCTGCAGCACCCTCAAAAGCTTTGGCTGCAATTCGACAGGCATCTCTCCGATCTCATCCAAAAGAAGGCTGCCGCCGTTGGATTGACCGATAAAGCCTACCTTGTCGCTGTTAGCTCCGGTAAATGCTCCTTTCACGTGACCAAAAAGCTGAGACTCGATCAGCTCCTTAGGCAGGGCAGAGCAATTTACCTTTACAAACGATTCTTTTGCCCGATGGCTTTTGTAATGGATCGCGTTGGCAATGACCTCTTTACCGGTTCCTGATTCTCCGAGGATCAACACGTTAGCATCTGATTCGGCAACATTCTCGATTATCTCGTAGATGTTCTGCATGGCTCGCGAACCGCCAATAATGCCTTCATACGACTGACGGCTAGAAAGCTTGCCGCGAAGCTCACGTATCTCTTCAGCCTGCTGAGCATTTAAAAGTGCCTGGCGTTTCGATTCCACCGCATTCCGAACGTCCACCATCAATTCTTCAAGATTGACCGGCTTTACTATATAGCCAAATGCCCCTACTCTGGTTGCCTCAATCGCCTTTTCCGCTTTGTCATAGCCGGTAACGATAATGATCTCGGTCTCAGGCGAGGTGATCTTGGATTGCTTGACCATCTCGATACCATTTATATCGGGGAGGTTAAGGTCGGTCAGTATCACATCAAAATCAGATGATCTTACATGCTTCAGTCCTTCGGCTCCATGATCGGCAAGCACGACCTCAAACCCCTCGTCTTTTAATTGGAAGCTCAGAAGATCCAAAGTAAGCCGGTCATCATCAATTACTAGAGCTCGATTTGTCATATTGTTTGTAGGCATAAGTGTCCGAGATCTATTTCCCTATCTTAAAGATTAACTATCAAAGATGAGTTCCTTGAAGCCAATTGTATTATCCCGAACTGGATATATATTAAATAACAAAAGGCAAAGGATGTGCCATCACAGATAATCCCTAGGTTTCCAGACATAAAGTCAGAAGTTCAGCTATCTTGATGGTAGTTCCAAATCCTGAGCGTATGAATATCATACACCATATCTAGAAATCCTGCGCAAATAATTTCTTGATTTGAGTAATACGGCAATATGCGCTCTATTTCCATACACAGATAACTACAAAAGTTGAGAGGAATTCATCAATGCCACGATAAATACTGGACTTTCTCATATGGCACGCTACTTGTTGATGGAAATAACATGCAACTGAATGATCGATTCATGTAAAAGAAAGACAGGAGAATAAAATGCTAGAAACAATCATTATCATCGCGTTACTTCTTTGGCTAGCTGGCCTTATAAGCGGAAATGCATTTGGCGGGCTTATACATACTTTACTGCTTGTTGCGCTCGTGGTTTTCGTTATACGCTTGCTTACCGGTCGGCGATCCGTATAGAGATAAACAACTAGGGAACCGATTCCCTTGTTATCATCCTTTTTTGGTATGATTGACCTCGTTATCCGGTAAAAGGTGACGAGGTCGTTTCTTATTTAGCTGAGCCAAAGCTTAGCGATCTTGTCAAATTCCCTTTGCCCGATTGAGCTGATAATGCATAGCAGTGATATCAAAAAAGAGTCTGGAGGCTTGCTCTTCAATGAAACCCCGGACGCCCACCGTTCTTTGCTTGAGAGCATTGTTGATCTGTATGGCATCCTTGATAGCGAAGGTCGTGTACTCGACATTGCCGGTCGCATTTTTTTGGAAACCAATATCGATCCGGCAATGCTCACGGGACAGCCATTCGCTGAAACCGTTTTTTGGCAGTCTTCAAAAAATACATCGATCATTCTTGATAACGCTCTTTCCAACGCAAAGACCGGCATACCGCAAACAATAACTATAGATTTTCGGGTTCGTTCTGATAAAAGGATCCCGCTCGAATTACACATACGCCCCACAACCTTGCCATCTGATACAAATGTGCTGATCATTTCGGCCGAAAGACACCAGGCAAATGACAGAACGATAAATGATACTGGTGACGAAACAGATGTGCTGCTATTGGCGGCTGAAAATTCCGAGATCGGACTGTGGTATCGTCAGCTTGGGGATGAGCAGATCGTTGCCACGCCGACAGCAAAAGAATTACTTGGTTTGCCTCGGTATGAGCCTCTAACCATCAGCGGTTTTGCTGCGGTTGTTCATCCTGATGATATTACTTTCGTTACTAAATTTTTCGAAAAGGCAGCGAGAGAATTCTCCAAATACCAAGAGGAATTTCGCGTTGTTTACCCGAATGGTGATGTTGAATGGATCTGCGTGGAAGGTCGTACCTTTCCCGCCGCTGAGGGAAAGCCGGCAAGACAGGTCGGGATCGTTAAGAAAATAACTGAGCAAAAAAATGCAGCCGAAGAGGTCGCAAAGATCCATGATCGAGAGAAGAAAGCTCGTGATGAAGCGATAGAGGCAAACCGCGCGAAGGATTTCTTTCTGGCCTTTGTCTCTCATGAACTTCGTGCTCCGCTCAACGCGATACTGGGTTGGTCAAAAATACTGTTGACAAAACAGGTCGACGACGACACGCGGCGAAGTGCATTGGAAACGATCGAGCGAAGCGCCAGAATACAGACCAAATTGATGAACGATCTGGTAGATTCAGCTCGGGTCGCGTCGGGCAAACTTCGTCTTGAATACAGGCCGACGGACTTGTATGAACTGGTACGCGGCTGCGTTCAGGCACAGGAACCGGCGGCGAATGCGAAAGAGGTTACGCTGGAATTCGCAGCCAATCGTACTGACGTTGTCATCTTTGGCGATGTTAACCGCCTGCAGCAAGTGTTCAGCAATCTCATCTCAAATGCTATCAAGTTTACTCCTCAAGGCGGCAACGTCGCCGTGAGCATTATCTCGGGAAAAAGCCACGCGAGAATATATATCGAGGATACCGGACAAGGTATAAGTTCTGATTCGTTGCCGAATATCTTCCGACAATTCTCACAGGGCGAACCGAGTGACTCTAGAAACAGCTCCGGTCTTGGTCTCGGCCTGTCGATAGCAAAGATCCTTGCAGAACGTCATGGCGGGAGCGTCACCGCCGAAAGCGATGGGGCAGGACACGGCTCTAAGTTTACAGTCACACTCCCGCTAACTTCTTCTGCGACCGAGGTTGCTGAAAAAGCCGCAAATACCCCGCTGAATAACGGTCGGCCGCTGGAGGGCTTTCGCATTCTTATCATCGAGGACGATTCAGATTCGCGTGAGGTGTTGCAGCTTTTCCTCGAGCAGAATGGAGCATCCGTGGTCAGTGCTCCCAACGCCAGAACGGGATTTACTACACTGACTGAAATGAGGGGTCATCTGCCTAATCTGATAGTGTCGGATCTCGCAATGCCGGATGAAGACGGCTACTCTTTGATGACACGTATCAGAGAACTTGTTCCGGCAGAAGGCGGACAAGTACCATCGATAGCTCTAAGTGCATTTGCAACAAATGAGAGCATGGATCGGGCTTTCAAAGCCGGATTCAACAAGTATCTTACAAAGCCTTTTGAACCTGACACCCTTGTAAGTGAGATAGCAGATCTGCTGTCTCGAGTTACTGCTGCTTGAGAATTTATTTAGGCGCAGGCAGAAGTTTTATATGATCGAACTGCGCGGTTATCTCTTCGCCGGTATTCACTCCGATCAACCCTACCTTTACTGAATCAGGATAATCCGACTTGAATTCACCTACCTCTTTCCATTCTGATTCTTCGTTCAGCCGCCAATAGGCAATGAAGGTCTGTCCGATGCGAACTATCTTCAGATCGACCTCATTAGAATCGGTCTGCACCTGATCCGTAGTGGTCAGGGCCTCATAGACATCGCCCTTTCGAACATCGAGTCTAATGCCGGAACCTCCGCCGCCTGTTCCGCCAAACCCGCGTTCCAACCGTAGATAATTCCCTTTATCGCTGAAGACCAAAAGTCCTGCTCCCTGATAATCCTGTTTTGGAGAAAATATGACCCGTGTCTCTATCTGGAAATCTCCGCTCACAGCTTTCACCAGATGAGGAGCCCCAAAATTATCACCATACATATCTTTGCCCGAGCGAATGATCAGCGAGAGTTTTCCATCACCTACCGAAAATGGCGATGGCTGCTTCTTTATATCATTGTCTATAAGCTCCCAGCCTTCCGGAAGCCTCGATTCTTCAAAATCGGCTACCTGTTCTCGCTCAACTTTTTCCCCAACGATCATCTTCGCCCGAGGCTGCTCACCCTCGGGTTTGCTTTCAACAGACTCAACGCTAACAACTGGCTTTGCCGGTTCGTTATTTTCAACTGCTACGTCAGAACTATTGCCGCATGCTGCAACTAAAGCAGCAACGAGTATGATAAATGATCGTTTCATTTTTCCTCCGTTAAATTCTCATCGAATCTGGCTTCGATCAGGTCACCGACCCGCACACCATATTTCGCTGTCAGACGCGGGTAGGTCATAGGCTCGGTTTCAAGCATGTCAGCATCAAGAAGTATTTCGGCTTCCTTTATGGCGGTGATCGCTCCTTCTATTTCCATATAAAGACCGAATGGCAGTTCGTCCAATACGACCTCAACCGAACGGAATTTCCATGTCCGTCTTTTTTTTTCATAGACGAGAACTGGGGAGAAGCCTAATTCAGCAATGATGGCTTTCATGGCTTCCGCGTCTGCAACCTCTGTCTCTTCTTCGATCTGCTGTTTGATGCCGCCGGTGTCACCAGCACTCCGCTTAAAGGTCAGCAACACTTTGTCTTTGATCTGTCTGATACGAAGAACGGCACCTCTTCGGGCAAGTTCAGAACCGCCGTAAATAATATTCTCCTCATTATCCAGACCTATGTATTCTGCTCCAAATTCTTCAAGCGCCGCGGAGATACGCTCGACCTCTGTCTCGTTCAGACGATATTTCTTTTCTATTTCCAGAGCCATGCGGAAAATTTTTCAGACTCACATTAGCAGAAATCAAATCGAACATATCAACAAAATGAGCGGTCAAAAGACCGCCCACTTTACCGATACGACTAATTTTATGCAGCAGATGCCTGTAAAACCGGAAACCGACGCTGCACAAGCTCAAAGCCGCCAAAAAGCACAGCCGAGTATAAAAGGTTCCCGGCTAGCGTTCCTCTAAAGAAAGGAATCCCCGCAATGTAGCTTGCCATCAGACCCGAAAGATCCTTTGAATATTGTGCTTCGTAAATCCAACTGCCGAAATTCGTTATCAGAAAGAATAGTACAGCTGCTCCGATGGCAGATCCTGCAACACGTCCGAAAGAGACCTTGTTCAATGTAAGAAACCCTAACACAACGGTGAGTATCGTTGCCCCGTAAACCCAATAGAATCCTTCATAAAACAGCGTAAATGATGGATAGAAAGCAGAGTGAACAATATTGGTCACTGCCAGATCACTAAGCCACAATGCAGCAAGCGGCACCAGAAGAGCGGCCCAACGGCTCCTGAAGTATGCTGCACCAAATAACGCCATTGCTCCGATCGGAGCAAAATTCATCGGGTGCGGCACCAGCCGGAGAAACGCTGCTGCTAAGATCATCGCTATGATCAAGCCAAATCTGACATCGATCTTTTCTTTAAGAATGGACATATTAAACCTCGAGAAATATATTCTGTTTGGCTAGAAAATCATGTGAACTCTCGTTTCATCCGAAATGGAAAAAAGCCCTGCGACCGTCATGCAAACAGAAATCTTCTCTACATTGTTAACACAAAACTGTGCAATGCCGCAATAACAGAGCCTTACACGAACATCAGCATCAAACCTGCTTTATCCATTTCCAGACCTCTGGAATTGTCGCCCGTTTTCCGTACATTAACATCCCAACGCGATATACACGCGATGTTATCCAAACCAATCCGGCAATTGCGGCAGCGTTTATCAAAAGTGCGAGAATGATCTGCCAGACGGGCGGTGTTTCTGCCAAGATCCGCACCGGCATTGTTATCGGAGCAAGGAATGGAGCTATGGAGACCCAAAACGATAGACTGGAGCTCGGATCGCGAATCACCGCAAAGCTGAAATAAAAGCCTACAAGCATCAGCATTATAGGCGGAAATGCGAACTGTCCACCCTCTTGAAGACTGGTCACCATCGATCCGACCAAAGCAAAAATGGCTGCGTAGGTAAAGAATCCGACCAGAAAGAACAACATGAAATAAAACACCATCAGCGGGCTAATTTGCGGCACCAATGACATTACTGGGGCCAGATCTGCCTGCATCGCGGCAAAACCGATGACGACGGCGATGGTCGCTATCCATATACTAAGCTGGGTAAGTCCGGCAAGTCCGACGCCGACGAGTTTGCCCAACATCAGCTCGAAAGGCCTGGCGGAAGAGAAAAGTATCTCGG
>JAHBSH010000031.1 GCA_019639215.1 Acidobacteriota bacterium | reverse complement strand
CAGATAGCATGGTCGTCAAAAGGGCCGGACAACCGGACCACAAGCGGACGGAGCGAACAGGTGAACGAAACGCTCGGCATCGCCAGCACCTACGCCTGCTATAGCTGTTGGTCTAATAGAGAAATGCGGATAACCCCAACCATTTTAATATCGCAATTCCTTAAACAAAATCCTAACCCCTGATATACTAGGTGTTTCGCCGTATGTATGAATTTGCGGTAACACCGGCTGTGACGCAGCTTCGCCGTCCGGGCGTGATAATTACGGAAGTTACGCCGGAGAGTCTGGGCGAGGAGCTTGAGCTGCGCCCGGCTGATCGTATCGTCCGCGTGAACGGCAGGCCGGTTCGCGATTATCTGGATTTTCGTTTTCAGACAGCGGGCGAGACCGAACTTACATTTCAGGTAAAAAAGGCAAATGGCGAAACGCTTGAGATAGAATTTGACCGCGACGAAGGCGAAGACCTCGGGCTGATGTTCGAGCAGATCGTTCCGCGTCAGTGCGCTAACGAATGCCTGTTCTGTTTCTGCAAGGGCAATCCTGACGACGCCCGCCCATCGCTTTTTGTCCGTGACGAGGACATAAGGCTTTCGTTTCTTTACGGCAATTACACAACTCTTTCTTCGATAACCGAGGACGAGATGAAACGCGTTATCGAACAACGTCTCTCGCCGCAATATGTCTCGGTCCATGCCACCGACCTGAAAACGCGTGCGTATCTGCTCGGCGTTGCCGAGGAGCGTGCCGATATTTCTGATAAGATACGCCGCCTGCTGGATAACGACATTGAGATACACGCTCAGGTCGTCCTCTGTCCCGGTATCAATGACGGAGCGATCCTGGAAAAAACCCTGCGCGACCTTGCCGCCGACTATCCAAAGGTCGTAAGTGCCGCCATCGTCCCGGTAGCTCTGACAAGCTATAACAATGACGAACGCCTGACCCGCGTAACGCCGGAATTTTGCCGCCGTACGATCAGCGAGGTCGAGAAACTGCAAAAGGAATTTCGCAAAACACTCGGCGTTACGTTTGCCTTTCTCGGTGACGAGATATATATCAAGGCGGGCGAGCCGATACCTTCGCGGCGCCATTACGGCAATTATCCGCAGATAGAGGACGGCGTCGGCATGGTCAGGTCTTTCATCAATAAGTTCGAGAACCTGCTGAAACCTTCGAATAAAAACTTAACGTCAAACAAAAAAAGCGATGTCCGCACAAGGGTCGAAGCAATGACGCCTGACGCCCCTGAAACTGACTCCGCATCGCTTGAGCATATCCTTTCCGGCGATCTGCACGGAACTGTTCTGACGGGCGAGATGTTCGCTCCGTTCCTCAGCGAATATGTAGAAAGATTTAACGAGATGTATGGTACGCGGCTGAATGTGATCGGCGTAAAAAATACATATTTCGGCGGCGATGTCGCCGTTGCCGGATTGCTTTCCGGAAAAGATTTCCTAAACGTTCGCGATCAGCTTAAAGGCGATTTTGCTATGATACCGCCCGGCGTTATCAAATCGGATGAACCCATTCTGATAGACGGAATGCAGTTCGCAGACCTAAAAGCCGCTTTCCCGATCCCGATCATTGCCGAAGACATCATCGAGCTTCTCGGCTCATGGCTCCGGCAGAATCACCTAAAATAAAAAGGCCGCCGAAGGAGAGATATTCGGCGGCTGAGGGTTTGTCGCTTATATGAGAGATCAGTTACCCGTAAACTTGTAAACGATAACGCCAGTTACCTTTACAGGTTTTCCGCTGAGCAGCGTAGGGTTAAATGTCGCCTGCCGTGCGGCAGTTTCGGCAACTTGACGAAGGAGCGGATGTCCGCTTACGGCCTTAGCAGAAACAACTCTTCCCGCTTCGTCTATCATCACCTGGATATTTACATTGCCTTTGGCACCGACGGCTTTTGCCGGAGCCGGATATGGCGGTTTGGGCAAACGTATCGCATTGCCGTTCACCACTCCGCCCGATTTTGTCACAGACCTTTCCTCATTTTTTCTGACGACCGGCGGCGGTGGCGTTACGTCACGCGAAACTGCTGACGCTCTCATTTCATCCCCGTCTCCGTTCGTGCTCAAACCTGAACCGGTTCCCAGACCATTGCCACGATTTGTGCTTGCACCGCCAGCATTTATATTCGTCGGGCCGATCTCATAGTTTCCCAGCGGACGCGGCGGGATACTGCTCTTTACCGATGAGATCTGTGTTGGCGTTTTTTGATGCTCGTCTATATTAGCAATATGGTCTGTTCTCATTGTCCGCTTTACGTCAGCGTTGCTTGCCGAAGCCGGTTGTGGAGCTTCTTTCGGCGGTTCGGGTTTTGGAGCCTCGGCTGTGACCGGAGCTATCATCTGTGATATATCCAGGCTGCCGTCGCCGATATCAAAATCAGCTGCGTATATACTGAAAACCACGGCTGTCAGGAACAGCAGGCCAACAATTATTGAGGAACCTACAAAATAGCGGCGGCGAGCTTTGGTATCTTCGTGTACCGATTCGGATTCGATCAATCTGTCAAACATATTCTTCTTCCTCCTGTGATCGTCCGGTGCCAACCGACTTTTTATAAGCCAGCAGACATTAACGCCTGTCTGACTTAAAACCTTAGACACCGACAACGATAAAAAGTTCCCGTGTTATATTCCGTATGCTTTTTTGCATCCGGCTGTTGTCAAAAGTAAACTCAAATAGATGTTCGAACACCTGATAGGGAACGATGCGGCAAAGAGGAACTTGCAGCGGCTGGTGGAAAATGGTCGTGTACCTAATTCCCTGCTGTTTGCCGGGCCGGACGGCGTAGGGAAAAAGCTCTTTGCGCTTGAGCTTGCACGGCTGCTTGTCATCAGTAAAAGCGAAGGCGTTTCCGCACGCGACCCAGAAGGCGAGCGCGTCAGCCGCTATGCGATCCCGGAAAGCTCTGATAAGAACAAGGACGATTTCAAATCGGTTTTTTTCACGCAACACCCTGATGTCGGCATCATTACGGCATATAAACGCAATATCTTGGTTGAGGCAATTCGCGATCTGGAACGCGAAGCGTTCTTTCGTCCGTACGAAGCTGCGGTCAGAGTTTTTATCATTGACGACGCGGATAAGATGAACGCTGCTGCTTCTAATGCTCTTTTGAAAACGCTTGAGGAACCGGCATCGACGTCGTTCCTGATACTTGTAACATCGCGTCCTGACAGCCTTTTGCAGACAATACGGTCACGCTGTCAGACGATACGTTTTGCCCCTGTCGAAAAGGAAGAGATCGAAAAGTTTCTTATCGACGGGAAAGATTTTTCGCCGGACGATGCTCGTCTGGCGGCTTCGTTGGCAAACGGCAGCATCGCAGCCGCGGCGACAATTGACGTTAGCGATCATCGAATGCGCCGGAAGGAAATGCTTGCTGTTCTGGAAAATGCCGCGAGCGGAACAGGACTTGCGCCGCTGCTCCGCATCTCGGAAAAAATGAACGATGCCAAGAACAAAGATCTGTTTGAAGACAATCTTGCCATTCTGGAATCGCTCGTCCGCGACGCGTGGCTCCTCGCAAACGGAGCGGATGAAAACTCTATCGTCAACGCTGACATTGCCGCCGAACTCCGTCCTCTTGCCAATGCGTTCAGCCCGACATCTCTTGCCGACCGTCTCAATGCTATCGAAGAGCTACGCCAGAGCTTTGCCGTAAACATCAACCGCAAGATCGCCACCGACGCGCTAATGGTAAAATTTGCTTCCGCCTGAATCGGCTGCGGCAATTGATCCGACAGTCGAAAAATTCCCCGAAAACGCTTGACCGGTGCTGTACAATAGCCGTATGCTCAAACTTTTTCCCCAGTCGCTGCTTGCCTTGTTCTACTTTGCAGTGTTTGCATCTGCCCAAACGCCCATTCCTTCGTCTCGGATTCCCGTGCCTGACATCAATGGCAGGGCGATAACTTTGGTCAAACCGGCATTTCCTGAATCCGCCGTTACGGTCGGGGCCGACGGATCTACGCTGTTCGTTAAGGTCGTCGTCAACGGCAATGGCGACGTGATCTCTGCCACATGTGCCGTATCGTGTCACCCGCTGTTAAAGGACGCAGCCGAATACGCAGCACTTACGTCGAAATTCAGGCCGCTGATGCGTGACGGCGTCGCCATTGAATACGAAGGAACGCTGCTGTACAACTATGTCATCAAACGTGTGGATTGGTTTGCTTTTGGAAGCGCTCTGGAATCTGTCCGATGGTTTGACAACATTTCATTCGGTCCGGTCGCACAAATACTCTCAGCCGATTTTGAAGAAGAGAAAAAACTTTTGTTGTCGGGTGACAAACCCGACACAACATTTGATGCGCGTCAGCAAATAATAACCGACACAAGAACCGCTATCAGAGCCAAACTTGAAAAAGAACCGTTATGGCTGTTCGATGTCGCACTGGCATTAAGGCGTGTGACATTTTGGACAAATGTCCGCCTTGTTGACCGTGAACAGATGCAGCTGTCGCTTTCGGAACTAAAGCCGTATATCGCTTCGGCCCCGGAGAACACGTCGCCGCAAATGCTTGAGGCTCTGGATAAACTGACAAAGTTCAAGATCCCGGACGACATCTCGGATCGCGACCTTAAGAGAGCGATCATGGAGATAACAAGGAATATGCATCAATGGTAGGAAGCGTCTTTTTTCGGGAACTTTTTTCTGCCGACGGTGTCTAAAGTTGGTGTAGTATCAATAAAGATCAAAAGGAGGGAATGAAAATGAAACGGTTTACTGTTTCTCTTTTTGTTATTTTTGCATTTTCCGTAGTCGCTTTAGCACAGAATACTTCGGAAAAGGTGATCTCAGGAGGCGTCCTTAACGGCAGGGCGATATCGCTGCCCAAACCCGTATATCCGGTGGAACTTGCCGGAAGCGGTGCAAAAGGAACGGTTCAAGTCGAGATCGTCATCAACGAAGAAGGAAATGTGGTCTCTGCGGAACCTGTCTTGTCCCCGACGAAAACCTATATCGCAGCCAAAGACGGCGAAGTGATCGAAAAAGAAACGGAGCTGGTGCATCCGCTTCTGCAAGAGGCCGCACGCCAAGCCGCTCTTGGAGCTAAATTCAATCCTACGATACTGTCTGTTCCAATAAAGGTTAAAGGAGTTATCATCTACAATTTCTTCGAACCTTCTGCCGAGACTGCTAGTAATTATCACGGAACTGTCTCATCAGGTAAAAACATGGGCGGCGGGGTTTTGAATGGAAAGGCGACCTCTCTTCCAAAGCCGGCCTATCCCGCAGCAGCTAGGGCGGTTTGTGCAGAGGGAACAGTTTCTGTTCAGGTCGTGCTTGACGAAGAAGGCAATGTTGCCTCAGCATCAGCCGTTTCCGGACATCCGCTTCTAAGAAGCGCCGCCGTCGACGCCGCCAGGGGAGCAAGATTTTCGCCTACTACCCTCAATGGCGAACCCGTTAAGGTATCGGGCGTTATCGTGTATAACTTCGTGGCGCCACCAGCCCCGCAACAGTAATATTGATATACTGTCTGTGTGGGATCTTCACAGATAGCAACAAGATCAGAAAGGCTCATGGCTGCGGCGGGTGTCGCGGTCATGACCTTTGGCGCATGGCTCGTATGGTTCGTTGACCCGACGCGGGCGAGCTATCTGCCGGTTTGTCCGCTATTTAAGATGACAGGTTATGCCTGTCCGGGATGCGGGCTGACGCGCGGTTTCCACGCACTCTTTCACGGCGACATAATCGGTGCAATGGATTTCAACCTACTGATACCGCTGTTCGTCGTTATCTTTGGCTATCTCTATATCTCAATGTTTCTGGTGATGGTTCGCGGCCGGGCGTTTCCCAAATGGACTCTATCGCTCGGAGCGGTCTGGGGATTATTGATAGTACTGCTTCTGTTCGGAATTCTTAGAAATATCCCCGCTTATCCATTCAGTTGGATGTTCCCATGACGCAGCCAGCGGCACTTCCTAACAGTTACCAGTTGCGAGTTATCAGTTTCCAGTGGGGGTAAACTTGAAACTATAGACTGTTAGCAAACCTCCTAAGAGCTAGGTTATCTGCACTAGCTTCTTTTCATCGAGTATTGATTTGGCTGAAGAGCCTTCCTTGCGTAGCTGTTCGACCTCTTTCACAAATTCCTCGACGATGTCTTCGCCGGAGACGCGGCGCATAGGTACGCCGTCTTTGAAGATCATGCCGACGTTGCGGCCAAATGTGATGCCAAGCTGTGAATCATGTGCTTCGCCGGGGCCGTTTACGGCACAGCCCATTATGGAAAGGTGCAATGGTTCTTCTACGTGAGCAAGGCGGCGTTCGACCTCTGTCACGATCTCGACAAAATTGTCTATGTCCAGTCTGCCGCAGGTCGGACAGGCAACAATGGTCACTCCGCGTTTGCGGAGTTCTAGAGATTTCAATATCTCCCAACCGACGCGGACCTCTTCATGCGGTTCCGCCGCTAGAGAAACGCGGATCGTGTCGCCAATGCCATCATGAAGAAGCATTCCCAAACCCAGAGCAGATTTTATCGTGCCGCCAAATGGCGTTCCCGCCTCGGTCACGCCGAGGTGCAGAGGATAATCGACCTTTGTCGCCATCAGGCGATATGCCGCGACCATTCGATTCACGTCCGAAGCCTTGAGCGAAATGACAATGTCGCCAAACCCGAGGTCTTCCAAAATGCGGACGTGCCGCATTCCGCTTTCGACCATCGCTTCGGGCGTTGCCGTACCGTATTTTTTTAGCAGATCTTTTTCCAGAGAACCGCCGTTGACGCCAATGCGAATAGGAACTTTCTGTGCCTCGGCCGCACGGACGACCTCGCGAACGCGGTCTATCGAACCGATATTGCCGGGATTGATACGGAGTTTGTCTATGCCTGCGTCGAGGGCTTTAAGGGCGAGTTTGTAATGAAAATGTATGTCGGCTACGATCGGCACTTCGGTGCGTTTACGTATCTTGTACATCGCCGCAGCAGCGTCATCATCAGGAACGGCGATGCGGACGATCTCGCAACCGGCCTCGACCATTTCTTCGATCTGTTTAATGGTGCCGTCAACGTCGGTCGTATCCGTTTTGGTCATTGACTGGACCGAAACCGGCGCACCGCCGCCTATCTGAATATCGCGAACCTTTACCGATCTTGATTTACGCATACATATTTCACCGCAGAGACGCAGAGGCATAAGAAAATAGTCTCAGCTTCTCTGTGTCTTTGCGGTGAACCACCTAAAATAATCTCGAAATATCCAGATACATCACAAATACCATCAGCAGCAGGATGATGGCGAGGCCCGTAACCTGTATCTTTTCACGGACGGCCATTGAGAGTGTTTTGCCAAACCATGACAGCACTTTATCGACGCCGAGCATCACGATCTGGCCGCCGTCCAGCAGCGGTATCGGCAACAGATTGAATACACCCAAGTTGAGGCTGATCACGGCAAGAATGCCGAACAATCCTGCAAACCCGGCTTCACGAACCACCTTTGCGATTATCTGAACAATACCGACAGGGCCTGCCAAACCGGCATCTTTCACAGAACGCTCACCTGCGAAAAGCTGTCCAAAAACGCGTCCCGTAAGCCGCAGTATGCGCATGTTCGATTCGTAGGCAAAAGCAGCTGCACCGCCAAGTCCTACCGGAACACGAGCCGTTATCGCCGCAGCCGAAAACCCGATGCCGACACGGTAAACGCCGTCTTCGCCCTGTTTCGCGGCCATCGTTATCTCTTGCCGCTGGCCGTTTCGTTCAATCGTCAGATTTGCGGGAGCGTCTTTGTTTTCCCTGATCTGATTTGTAAGTTCCTGGCTGTTGCGAACGGTCTGTCCGTTGAATGCAAGAACCTTGTCGCCAACCTCCAGTCCGGAGGCCGACGCCGGAGAATCAGGCTGTATCTGCCCGACCTGCACCGGTTCGACACCGACGTCAGGCGTCAGGCCGATGTCGCCTATCGCGTTGCCGTCTATTTCAGTTTTCTTTGGAGTTACAGTGAGCGGAACCTGCTGTCCGCCACGGTCAACGGTTATCGCAAGCTCTTTCTCAGGCGAGATCATTGACTCATCGCGGATCGCTTCCCATGTCGGGTCCTGCACATTGTTAAATGAAGTGATGCGGTCGCCAACCTTTACGCCTGCTGTTTCAGCCGCTCCGCCCGGGTTTACGATCCCAACGACCGGAGCGGGCATCGACGGCACACCGTACATCATCGCCGCGGCAAACGGTATTGCCAGAGCCAGCACGATATTCATGAAAGGCCCGCCGAGCATTACCAAAAACTTCTGCCAACGCGGACGCAGTTCATAAAGCTCTTCATCAGGCACCTTTTCGCCTTCAGATTCACCGCCTTCGAGCGAGGCCGTCGCTTCATCGCCATAAAGCTTTACATACGCACCTAGCGGAATGGCTGAAATGCGGTAATCCGTATGTCCGCGTTTGAAACCCCAGATGCGCGGGCCGAGGCCAAAGAACGAATACGCCTCGATCCTCATCCCCAAAAGCTTGGCAACGATAAAATGTCCAAATTCATGGATGTTTATCGCAACGCCAAGAACAAAAATGACCGCTAAAATAACTACTAAAATATCAGGCATAACTATATATAAAATATCAAAAATGCTGTTCTATTAGAACCTAAAACCGCACAATGCGTTGTCATCAATTCGCTGCTGCGGTCTTGCTTAGTTTCATTATAGCGCGTTCCCGTGCCCAGGCATCAGCTTCCAGAACGGCATTCAGGTCAGACGCCGCTATGGCTGTATGCTCATTCATGACAGCTGCGTTTATTTCGGCTATCTCGTTTAAGCGTATCTTACTGTCCAAAAATGCCTGTACGGCTATCTCATTTGCGGCATTCAGCACCGCCGGCATCGTTCCGCCGGATCTTAATGCCTGAAATGCCAATCCGAGACACGGAAAGCGTTCAAGATCAGGTTCCTCAAAGGTCAGCTGGCTTAAGCTCCCTATATTCAAGGGTTCCAGAATGTTCGGTTTGCGATCCGGCCACGTCAATGCGTACTGAATGGGGTGTTTCATATCAGTTACGCCGAGCTGTGCAATGACCGAGCCGTCAACCATCTCCACCATAGAATGAACGACCGATTGCGGATGGACGATGACCGAAATTTGGTCGGCATCAAAGCCGAAAAGCCACTTTGCCTCTATCACCTCAAGGCCTTTGTTCATCAGCGTTGCCGAATCTATCGTGATCTTTTCGCCCATTTTCCAGTTTGGATGGTTCAGGGCCTGTTCTCGCGTCGCCGCTGCGATCTCTTCTTTTGTTTTAGTGCGAAACGGCCCGCCCGACGCCGTCAATATCAGGCGTTTGACCTCGTCGCTCCGCTCGCCCCGCAGGCATTGGTGAATGGCATTATGTTCGCTGTCAACCGGCAATATCTCAGCGCCGGAACGTTTTGCCGCCTCGGTCATGAGTTCGCCTGCCATGACCAGCGTTTCTTTATTTGCCAGGGCGATCCGCTTCCCCGCTTCGATCGCCCGCAGCGTCGGCACAAAACCGACCGCGCCGACCGTTGCCGAAACGACCGTTTCCGCTTCAGGATGCGTAGCCACATTTACAAGGCCGGTTTCGCCAAGCTCTATCTTTGGAACAGAAGTGTTGCGTTCAAAAAGCTCTTTTTCCAGCTGTTCGGCGCAGATTTCGTCGGTACATGACACCAAATCGGGTTTAAATTCGGCGATCTGCTCAGCAAAAGTCGCCATATTTCGCCCGGCGGCCATAGCCGTAACGCGAATATCGCCAAGATGTCGCACCACTTTTAGCGTGTTGCAGCCGATAGAACCTGTGGAACCAAGTATAGAAACGCCCTTCATAACAGACACTAACGCTAGAGATTAACATATCCGCCGGAAAAGGCGGCACACCGCTTGCAACTATTCAGCGTGCAATGAATGTCGGACTATCATTTAGATACGTTTCGGGAACCGCGTTTTTCGCCGGTGCGCTTATTTAGTGCGTCGCCAAAAGATGCGTCTGCCGACAGCTCGCCCCTTCCCGTATTGCAAATCTTTTTAGTTATTTTAAAGGAGAAATGCAATGAAGAAGATAATGCTTTTTACCCTGATACTCAGCGTGACCGCCATATTTGTTCCGGTCAGTTATGCCAACACGACCGAAACCTCTGTCACCGCAGGCCAGATATGGCAGCAGCGGCAAACACGCGGACGAAATGACCGCCGCCGCGATGATCGTTATGACCGCAACCGCAGGGTCAATGACCGGTATGACCGTAACCGCGGCCGCAATGATCGTTACCGCTACGATTCACGCTATAACAATTCGCGCGTGAGATATGAGACCCGAATGGTCCGCAGAGGCAACAAGCTTTACCGCGAGACCTATCGCGTATGGTGGGACAACGGCCGCATGAAGACAAAAAGAGTCGACCGCGTCCGCATTCGTTAGTTGAAACGTTTTCCTGTCAAAGAAAGCGGAATTCTACTCTCCCACTCCGCTTTGTTCTGATTCATCCCCTGCCTTGTTTCCGAAATAACTGAAAACTTTTAACTGACACCTGAGAACTGTTAGGATCGGCATCTTGGATGCGAACTCTTAGACCTTTCCTTGTTCCGGCTTTCTGGTTTACACTTATCGGCAAAAACACTTTCCGGAGAGCTTGTAAACAATGAAAGGATCGCCGATATTTACAGATTTGTCGTTAGCCGCGAAAACCGACCGCCTTGCCAATTCCATTTTCCAAAAAGCGACGCATCTCCCAAAAACTCCCCTCCTTACCAAGGAGGGGTGGACGGCGTTTCGCCGGACGGGGTGGTTCTTTCCGCAGTTCTCTTTGCGGCTTTGCGTGATATTTCTCTTTCTTTCAGCCGCAGCATTTGCCCAAGTTCCCGCTCCAAAAGACGTAATAGGTTTTACGCCCGGCGACGACCGTAAGCTGGCAAGCTGGGCGCAGACCGTCGATTATTTTAAAAAGCTTGCCGAGACCAGTGACCGCGTTCAGTTTCACGAGATCGGCAAATCAACGATGGGCAGGCCGTTCGTCTATGTCGTTATCAGCTCACCGGAAAATATCAAGAGCCTTGAGAAATATAAAAACATTAACGATGAGCTTGCCGATCCGCGCAAGATCCAAGGCGGAAACCCGACCGGTAGGGAGGGTGTCTCGAAACAAGATGCGGCAGCAAAACGACTGGTTTCGCAAGGCAAAACCATCGTCCTAAAAACCTTCGGCGTGCATTCGACCGAGGTCGGCAGCTATCTTTCGTCGATGCTGATCGCACACGAGCTTGCTTCGAGCAATGAGCCTCGCATCAAAAAGATATTGGACGAAACGATCACGCTCATCGTTCCTGCGCTCAGCCCGGACGGCGTCGATATCGTGAAGGATTGGTACGACAAAACGCTCGGCACGCCTTATGAAGGCACGTCGCCGCCCGAGCTTTACCACAAATACGTCGGCCACGACCTCAACCGCGATTGGTATGCGTTCACACAGGTCGAATCGCAGCTCACGGTCGAACACATCCACAACGTCTGGCATCCGCAGATAGTTCACGACGTTCATCAGCAAGGCACCAACGGCGCCCGATTTTTTATACCGCCGTATATGGATCCGGTCGAACCGAACGTGCCGAAACAGATCGTCGAAGGCTATACCGAACTCGGGCTGTACGTTGCCAAAGATATGCGCGGCAAAGGCTTTCAGGGACTGACGACCGGCACGACCTACGACGCTTGGACGCCCGCTCGCGCCTATTCGCATTATCACGGCGGCGTAAGAATTCTTTCAGAGACCGCGTCCGCACGGCTCGCCACGCCGATCACCGTCAAGGCCGAAGACCTGCGCGGCGGTCGCGGCGTTAACCCGCACAAAGACGACGCCAACAACGGCCCGGCATGGAAAGGCGGCGAATGGAAGCTCCGCGACATCACCAATTACATGACCACCGCCGCTTTCTCCATACTCGACCACGCCGCGGCCAACCGCGAAAAATGGCTGAGAAGGTTTCATGAGATCGGGAAAGAGGCGATTAGACCAAGAACAAATCGAGGAGAGTTATATGGATTTCGTATAAAAATTGATGACAATTTTCCTCGGCTTTTGAACATCCTTGAACGGGCAGGCGTTCAATACGAATACCCTTCAGGTGGAAAAGAAACAACGATTAGAAGAGTTAATTACTTCGATTCAACTATAAAATACCCAACGGACTCGATCGTAATCCCGCTTGAACAACCATACGGTCTATTTGCAAAGGCTCTTCTTGAAAGACAACCCTATCCTGATCTTAAAGACGAGAACGGAAATCCAATTCCGCCATATGATGTAACTGCACATACAATCCCATTATTCATGAACTTAAAAGCGGAAGAAATACACGCACCGTATAAACAATTATGGAGAAGAAAAGTAAATATTCATCAGCTGGTATCGGATTGTCATCTCGGTCTCAATAAGACGGGGATATTTAAGTCTTATGTCTCGTCAATGGACGAGGGTTGGACAAGATGGATGTTTGACAATGGACCTTGTACTGAAAATGAACCTGTTTCTCCGGAAGAAATAAGAAACAATATTTTCCGTCAGAAAAAGCAACCAACAGCAGTTCTAAAACCTGCTGGGAAACAAGAACACATATACAAAACAATCATCTTCCCAGACCAATCACCAAATCAGATACTCAACGGCTATCGGAAAGGTTCGATGCCGGATGAATATGTCGGCGGTGTGGGCAAAGAGGGCGTTGAGAATCTTAAGAAGTTTGTCGAAGCGGGCGGCACGCTTGTTTTCCTGAACCGTTCATCGCTGTTTGCGATAGAGCATTTCGATCTGCCAATAAAGAACGTTACCGCGGGCCTGAACCGCCGCGATTTTTACATTCCCGGTTCTATCCTCCGCACCGAACTCGACACCACACACCCGATCGCCAAAGGAATGCCTGCTCAGTCGATAGCGTGGTTCGAGCAATCACCGGTGTTTGAAATACAAAGACAAGAGACAGGAGACAAGAGACAAGAGAGTGGAAAATCTGATTCTCCTGACTCCCGTCTCCAGTCTCCTGTCTTAGCAATCAAGGTAATTGCGAAATATCCGAACGACCCGAAAGAGGTACTGCTTTCCGGCTGGGCGTTAGGCCAAGACAAGATCGCCGGAAAGGCCGCCCTTGTCGAAGTAACCTACGGCAAAGGCAAGATCGTCCTCTTTGGCTTTCGCCCGCAGTACCGTGGCCAGAGCTTAGCGACATTTCCGCTGTTGTTTAACGCGATAAGCCAGTAGATCTTGGCTGCTAAAAGCTCCCCTCCTTTGTTTAGGAGGGGTGGCTGCCGCTTCGGCAGACGGGGTGGTAGTTTGGATGGTTCAGAAACCCCTCGCTATCGCTTCGGGTTCTGACAGGACAGACCACCCCACGGCTAAAGCCGCACCCCTCCTAACTCAGGAGGGGAGTTTCTTTTTGCGGAATTTCTGGTAAAAGTCTGCGGTTTTAGTGTAATATACCCTCAACCGTTCATACGAAAATAGCTAATTTTCTACAGAAGAGGTCTCGATGGATTTTCTTACAAGTATAAATCTGCTTACGCTTTTTGCCATTATTGGCGGTGTCGGATTCGTTTTTTTGCTGGCGTCGCTTATTTTGGGCGATATTTTTGAGATGTTCGGCGGCGAAGCCGATCTCGGCGGTGACGGTGCCGATTTTGGGCTTTTTGACAGCCGCGTGATAGCCGTTTTTGTCACGGCATTTGGCGGCTTTGGCACCATCGGTGTTTGGATGGGCTGGGGCGCGGTTGGCAGTTCGCTGGTCGGGCTATTGGGCGGAGTCGTATTTGGCGGGATCGTTTCCGCTTTCGGCCGTTTTCTTATCAGCCAACAAGCATCCAGCAGCGTTACGGACAATGACCTCGTCGGCCGCACGGCTCAGGTCACTGTCACCATCAAACCCGGCGAACTCGGACAGATCTCCGCAAAAATAGGTGACGAACGCGTCGAAAAACTTGCACGTATAAAAGGCGACAGCGAACTAAAGGTTGGAACGATCGTAAAAATAGTAACGGTCGCGGGTGATTCCGTATTGGTAGAAACTGAGTGAGGTAAAAAAACGTGGATTTTATATTAGATTATTCAACATTGCTTATTCCTATAGTTGTTTTGCTGATCGTCGTCGCGGCTCTGATCGCGATAATGCTGATCAGCCGCAATTACATCAAGGTTTCGCCCAATCAGGCCGCCGTTATTTCGGGCCGCAGCCGAAAGTTGGCTGATGGTTCAACGGTCGGTTATCGCCTTGTTCGCGGCGGTGCAACACTCGTTTTCCCTTTTCTGGAAAAGGTCGAATATCTTGACCTGAACGTCATCACCGTGCCGCTTGCCACCTCGCGTGCATATACGGTGCAGGGCGTTCCGGTTTCGGTAAAGGCCGTCGCAAACGTCAAAATAAAAGGCGACGACACCTCGCTCCGTTCTGCCGCCGAACGCTTTCTCGGAATGCCGCAAGAACAGTTTCACCGGCTTGTTTTCCAAACTCTTGAAGGCCACCTTCGAGCTATCTTGGGAACGCTGACCGTTGAAGAGATCAACAATGACCGCCAATCATTTGCCCAAAAGTTGACGACCGAAGCCGCAGGCGACCTCGAAAAAATGGGTATCGGGCTGGATGCTCTGACCATTCAGGAAATCTCTGACGACGAAGGCTACCTTGACGCTCTGGGTAAACGCCGCACGGCGGAAGTAAAGCGCGATGCTGAGATCGGCCAGGCCGAAGCCAACCGCGACAGTAAGATAAAGGCTTCGCTTGCTCTGCAAGAAGGTGAGAAGGTACGGCTCGAAACCGAAGCACAGATCGCTCAATCACAACGCGAGACCGAGATACAAAAAGCTCAGGTTCAGGCAGAGATCGAATCAGAACGGGCAAAAGCGATGCAGGCTGGTCCGCTCGCCGATGCAAAAGCTCAACAGCAGGTCACGGCGGAAGAAGTTCGCGTTGAACGCGTCCGTACACAAGAGCAGATATCGGTTCAGGAACAGGAAGTATTGCGTAAAGAGAAAGAGCTTGAGGCGACGGTCGTAAAACAGGCCGAAGCCGAACGCCGTGCCGCCGTCCTGCGTGCACAAGGTATGCAGGAAGCTCAGATACTTGAGGCAGAAGGCCGCAAACAGGCACAGATCGCCACCGCCGAAGCCGAAGCCCAAAAGCTTCAGCGCGAAGGCCAGGGACGGGCTTCTGCTATCGAGGCCGAAGGTAGGGCAGAGGCCGAACGCATCCGCGCTGTCGGTCTTGCCGAAGCCGAAAAGCTTCAGGCAAAAGGGCTTGCCGAGGCAAAGGCCATCGAAGCGCAAGGTCTGGCAGAAGCAAAAGCCATCATGGAAAAAGCCGCTGCTTGGCGCGAATTTAACGATGCTGCACGTCTGCAGACGATACTCGAAAAACTTCCCTCGATCATCGAATCTTCGGCTCCGGTATTCTCAGCAGTTTCACAGCCGCTGGGAAATATCGACAAGGTCGTGATGATAGATCAGGGCGGCAACGGAAATGGCGACGGCAGCACAAGCGGCATTAACCGCTTTGCACAGACCGGTCCGACCGTCATCTTCTCGCTGCTCCAACAGCTGCAGGCTCTTGGGCTGAACTGGCCGGAGATACTTGCCCAGCTTGGGTTGGACTCTAACGGCAATGCTGTCAGCGGCGAAAAGACCGTCAAGCCAAAGCCACCTGAGCATCAGCCCGGTAACGAAAGCTAATCTGAGAAGAGCTTTCTGAAAATTATCTGCAAGACGTCTTCAGTTGCTCCGTTCAATTAACATGGCCGAAAGGCATGATGTTTTTGAACGGAGTTTTTATGTCCAGATTTGAGAGTCCTTTGAACAACCTGAAAATTGCAAGCCCCTGTCCCGCCGATTGGAACGGGATGTATGGCAATGACCGCAAGCGGTTCTGCGGCGAGTGCAAGCTGAATGTCTATAATCTTTCCGGAATGACAAAAGACGAGGCGGAAAGCCTTATTCTTCAGAGCGAAGGCCGCCTTTGCGTTCGCTTTTACCAACGCACGGACGGAACCGTGATAACAAAAGATTGTCCGGTCGGCCTGGCAAAAGTTCGGCAAAAGATGACGCGTTTTGCCGTGGCAGCGTGTTCTCTGGTGCTGACATTCTTTGCCGGTATTGCTTCATTTATGGCTTTGCGCGACGGCAGGGATTGCGGGAAAAGCTGCTCAGACAATGTGTTTGTCCGCATCAAGGATAAGATAGATCCGCCCGTTGTCATGGGTGCGATCCCGATGCCGCCTAAAAAGAAAGAACCTGTAAACAAGAATAATGCGGGGATCAAAGAGATAAAGATCAACCGTGTCGTCAATCTCGATGAAAATTCCCGCCGTCAAAAGCAGTAAAGTAAAAAGGCCGAAGACTCTCGTCTTCGGCCCAGATAAACTAGCTATAAAGATGCTTTAATTCTTAACGTAATATCCCTGTCTCGCCCTAACCCTTGCTCCGTTGCCGTTAGCAAGATCAAGCTTTACACGAACAAACTTTCCGTCAGTAAATTCACCGTCCGAATAATATTGAACCAAATATTGAGCTCTAAGTTCATTGGCGAGCTGTCTGAATATCCTTTCCAAAATATCCGAATTTCTACGCATATTGTTAGAGTTCTCGTAATTATTCGCAGTGTCTATCGGTAAAAATTTGGGAAGGAAAGCCGTACCGCCTGTATCATCGGCAAATTTCTGCATGTTCTCCTGGCCGAACTGGCTGATACTGTTCAGCTGATAAGAACTTCCTGCCGGATTGATGGAATAAAGAACCGAATCAGCGTCCTGAAGTGATTTAAGGACTTTCACCTGTTCTTGTGCCTTGGCGGTGTCACGAGCTTTTACGCGTAGCTCACGCAATTTTGCTCCCTGAATATTTTCCGTAACTTTTCGTTCGGCTTCCCATATAGCCTTTGTCACGCCATCGCTGTTCGTATCTTCTCCGTCAGAGATAATGACGATCACTTTTCTACGGCCTTCGGGCGAATTTTGCCGAAGATGTTCTGCCGCCATACGGACAGCATCATAGAACGCCGTCTGTTCCTTGGTAGGAATGATTCCCGACACAACCTGAGCAGAACGCTCTGCATTTTCACGCGACTGAACCAGAACCGGCTTTTGCCCGACGGTGAAAATGGTCGCGCGATCATCAGCCCGCATCACATCTTTGAGGAACTTTGCTGCGGTTTCCTGCTGAAAGCGGAACATTGCATCTGTACTTGCCGAAACGTCAAAAAGAAGTGCTATTTCTAAAGGAACGCTTTCCGCTGTTCCGACGCTGTCTATTGCCTGATTGCGATTCTCTTCGAAAAGGCGAAAATCATTGAGGCCGAGTCCTGTTACCGGATTTCCCTGAGCGTCAAGAACCGAGACCGGCACTACGACCAGCCGCGAATTGACATGGATAACCTCGTCATCCTCTATCACGGCAGGCGGTGGCGTGGAAACCGGAGTTTGCGCCGAAAGCGTAACAAAACACGCCAAACTTACAATAAAAAAGGCAGTAAATCTGTGAAATCGGGGCGTTAGCATAAGATCAATTTGATGGGGAAATGCGGAAAGTCTAATAGCCGGTTTGGAGAACGGTCTTGCTTTTTAGTGCAAAACCGTTCCCCGGATGATCGAACGAAATTAGTCTTCGTTTTCGTCGCCCTCTACCTGGCGAACCTCTACATTCTGGTTAAGGCCGCGGCTGACGAGCAGTTTGACCTCAACACGTCGGTTTGCTTCACGGCCTTCGCGGGTCGTATTGTCAGCAACCGGCTGCAGAACTCCGTAACCATATGAGTTACCAAAGCGACGGAGCGAAATGTTGTGTGTCTGGATCAGATAATCCTTGACGGCCTGTGCACGGCGTTCGCTTAGTGTTTTGTTAGCCTTTGCGTTACCTTCTGCCGATGCAAAACCCGTGACCTCGATCTCATATCCCTTGAGGGTCATTGTGGCAGCCGCAACTTCATCCAACTGAGCCTTAGCTTCAGGTGAAAGAACAGCACTGTTCACACGGAACAGTACCGTTGCCGAAGACTGAACGACATATTCGTCCAAAGCCGAAATGCGCTGGTTGGTAGCATTTACGCCTGCAACAGCTGCGTCAGCCGTGTCCTGTGCGGCCTTTGCTCCGCCTTTGGCAGCGTTTGAAACAGCCATCAGCTCGTCTATCTGGCCTGAGATCCTCTGTGCGTTCTGCTCCGCCGCCGTGATGCGTTCTTCAGCAGGCGTCACACGCGTGTCTATCGATTGAGCGGTTTGCAGATTGCTCTTGTCAAAGCGAACTTTCGTTGCAGACAGGTTTCCGGTGGAATCGCCGCGGCCTTCTATTTCAAGGTTCAATCCGCGAACAAGCGAATCGGACGGATAACGGTCGCCGCCAAAAATGGCATTATTCTTGATGCTGGCGTTCGGAGCGATAACTACGCGTGTATCCACACCTACACCGTCCCTTACAATAAAGGAGTTGCTGTCTTCCTTGGTTACGATAACGCCTTTGATCTTGTATTTCTGACCGTTGACCAACTCGCGAACCTGAGCGTCATCCTGAGCGAAGATGCTGACTGCTCCCAACATTAATGCCAAAGTAATAGCCGAAAGTTTCTTAAACATAACTTGTTCTCCTAATGATCGTTAAAACGAATTTCAATCGTGAAAACCGGTGTATTGACGTGCGGCAGGCGGTTTGGGTTGCCGGAAAACTCTTGTTTCCACAGCCTAAATACCCGATCCTTATAAAATTCCTTGTAAAACACCTATTGCCAGACACGTCCGGTAATCCAACATGGCTTAATGTTATCAATTACTGTGCCATTGGAATTTAACCGATATTGACTGGTCCGAAACAGCATAAAAGACTGTAAAATATTGCATTTACAGACGTTTAGCCTGAAATTGAAAAGGTGTCTTTTTTCTATACATATTCTCGATATAGTGTGTCTATGTATGAAATCAGTACAACAAGAGATTGTCAGAAAGAGTGCAAGTGACGTCCGGCACTCTTTCCGCTAGAGAATAGATCACGGCCTAAAAACCGAATTCGGCGGTCTCAAGAAATTCCTTCAGGGTCGAAAGGAATTTTTCTGCATCGGCTCCGTCAACGATCCTGTGATCGTAGGTAAGAGCGAAGTAAGCCATATTCCTGATGGCGATATAGTCTTCGCCGTCAGGTGTGGTCATTACCTTTGCTCTCTTTTCAATGGTTCCGACACATAAGATCGCAACCTGAGGTTGGTTTATTATCGGCGTGCCGAATAATCCGCCGAAGACGCCCGGATTGGTTATGGTAAATGTTCCGCCGGTTACTTCGTCAGGGTTGAGCTTTTTGCCGCGTGCTCTGTCAGCAAGATCATTTGCGGCAAGTGCAAGCCCTGAAAGCGAGAGAGTGTCCGCTCTCTTGATGACCGGAACGATAAGTCCCCAATCCAGAGCAACCGCCATTCCCAGATTTATATCGCCTTTATAAATTATGTTCTCGCCGTCAACCTGTGCGTTGACTATCGGAAACTGGCGAATGGCATTCGTCACGCCCTGGAAAATGAACGGCATATATGTCAGCTTTGTGCCGTATCGTGTCTGGAAATCGGCCTGATTCTTTTTACGGAACCTGGCGATGTTGGTCATGTCCACTTCGTAAACGCTGGTGACATGTGCTGAGGTCTGCTTTGAAAACGTCATGTGTTCCGAGATCTTTCGGCGCATCACGGACATCTTTTCAACGCGGTCACCTGCCGCCGTGGCTACGGGCGTAGGAACATATTCCTGCTTTGCCGCCGGTGCAGCAGCAACAGCTGATCCCTTTTGCAAAAGGTCTTCAGGCCTGAGGGCTGCTCCGGTCTCAATGAAAGAAAGAATATCATTTTTGGTCACGCGGCCGCTGACACCCGAACCGGGAATACGCGTAATGTCTATTCCATGTTCTTTAGCAATGTTGCGTACCAACGGACTGGACTTTGTCCGGCGAAGGTCTTCAACAGAGGAATCGCCGTTGCCGTTGGCTTTAGGCATCGAAACCGGCGCAGGCGCTGCAACAGCCGCAACTGCTTTTTCCGGAGCTTTCTCTACGGCTTTTTCTGCAGGTGCAACGGCCTTTGCGGGGGTTGCACCCGCTGATCCTTCTGCACCGACCAATGCCACCACCGAACCGACCTCGACCGTTTCGCCTTCGTTGACCTTTATCTCAAGCAAAGTTCCGGCGGCAGGCGATGGAACCTCAGCATCGACCTTATCCGTAGATATCTCCAATATCGGCTCATCCTTGTCGATCTTATCGCCGACGGACTTTAGCCATTTTGAAACGGTTCCCTCGGTAATCGATTCACCCATCTGAGGCATCACCACCTCGGTCGCGTCGCCAGCCGCCGCAGGCGCCGCTGTTTCAGCTGCCGGAGTTTCCGCTACTGCATCCGCGATGATCTCAGGTGTTGGTGCCTCAGCCACAGTTGGTGCAGAAGTCTCAGCTGATACCGCGGCAGATCCGTTATCTGAATTTGCGGGCTGTTCGCCTTCGGCTCCAATGACCGCCACGACCGTTCCAACCTCGACCGTATCGCCTTCCTGATGCCTTATCTCAAGCAAAACGCCTTCGGCCGGGCTTGGAACCTCGGCATCGACCTTGTCTGTCGATATTTCAAGGATCGGCTCGTCCTTGCCGACGTGTTCGCCGACAGATTTCAGCCATTTAGAAACGGTACCTTCGGTTATCGATTCGCCCATCTGGGGCATTACGACTTCAACGCTCATATTGTCTCCGATACTTGCAGTGATGCTGCTCAAAAAACCTTCAATTTATAAGAATACAGGATTGCGGTTGGAAAAAAAAGATGAGGTGAAAAGGGTAGCCGTCTGATACATCCATTTAACAGGTAGTATTGACTTTCACAAAGCGAGTTCTTTGGCAGATGCTATTTTTGGACACAACTAAGCTCTTCCGCTGACGTACCTTCTTCGGAAGATGTCTTTATTAATTCAAACGGGCTTTAACTCTCGGCAGTCGCCGGAGAGATCATTCTGACGACCTCAGAAATACTGTTTGCGGGGAAACCGCCTTTCTGAGCATGTTCCAGGATAAGCTCCGCATTCGGCGAATCATAAACACAATATATCTTGTCACCCGTAACATAGCTGTGGACCCATGAAACACTTCCGCCAAGGTCATCAAGAACCTGACATGACAAACCGGAAACATCCTTAAACTGTTCCGAACTCCAGGTTCCAACATCTGGTATCTCGCGTTCGATAACGTATCTGGGCATAAGAAACCTCCTGGCATCTGATCTTGGAAAAACTGTAAAGCGTGCTGTGATTTTACTGTCTTTTGCAGGATAATTAAAGAAAAATATCTATCCTGAACTTTCAGAAACTATGAAAAAGTCAACTTTCCTCATCTTTGCGGCGTTGATGGTGTTTTTCACTCAGAACGCCTTCTCTCAACAACCTTCGGCACTGACCGCAGCTGACTACGAAAAAGCTGCGAAAATGCTTGGACAAAATACTGCTCCGTTGGTCTTTCGTAACGGCGTCAGGCCGATGTTTCTGCCTAACGGGAATTTCTATTATGAGGTTCAAACTCCGTCAGGAAATGAATTCGTCCTCGTTGATACGGCAAACGGATCTAAGAAGACCGCCAAAGATCTTGCCGGACTTGGCATACAGCAGCCAGCAGGCGGAGGTCCGGCCGGTCGTTTCGGCGGACTGGCAACTCGATCGCCTGACGGCAAAAAAGAGGTCTTTATCAAAGATTGGAATCTGTGGGTACGCGATATTGCTTCAAAACAGGAGACGCAACTGACGACCGACGGCGTTCAGGATTTTGGCTACGCAACAGATAACGCCGGTTGGAGACGGAGCGATCGAGCGGTAGTCTTTTGGTCCCCCGATTCAAAAAAGGTTGCGACCTTTCAGCAAGATCAGCGTCACCTTAGCGATATGTATCTTGTGACGACGAACGTCGGTGCACCAAAGCTTGAGCAGTGGAAATATCCGCTTCCGGGCGATAAAGAGATCGCAAAATTACATCGTGTCATCATTGATGTTGAAAACAAGAAGGTCATCCGTTTCAAGATGGATCCTGATGAACATCGTGGAACGCTGTCTGACGATATCTCTTTAGGCGACATGCGTTGGAGCGAAGATTCTACGACCTTTGCTTTTATTTCCAGCTCACGCGATCACAAATCGGCAAAGCTTCGCATCGCAACCGCCGCAACGGGCGATGTTCGCGATGTGTTCGAAGAGCTGGTAAAAACGCAATACGAATCAGGCCAGGGACGCGAGAACTGGGAATACTATCCTGGGACCAATGAAGCTATCTGGTATTCGGAACGCGATGATTGGGGTCACCTTTATCTTTATGACCTCACAACCGGAAAACCAAAGCATCAGATAACAAAAGGAAGTTTCGTTGTAACCCGGATACGAAAGATAGACGAAAAGGCTCGCGTCATCTGGTTCGAGGCCAATGGCCGCGAAGCCGGACGCGACCCGTATTTCACCCATTTTTACAGCATCGGTTTTGACGGAAATAACCTTAAGCTTCTGACACCCGAGGACGGAAACCATCAGGTAATGCTTTCGCCGGACGGAAGATATTTCGTGGACAATTTTTCCAAACCGGATGTTCCGGTAACGGCAGTTCTTCGTGATATGTCCGGCAATATGGTCGCTGAGCTTGAAAAAGGCGATGTTTCTAAACTGATGGAAACAGGCTGGAAACCGCCGACGCCGATCACGGTCAAATCGCGTGACGGTAAATGGGATCTTTATGGTTTGATGTTCACGCCGACAAACCTTGACCGCTCAAAGAAATATCCTGTGGTCAATTACGTCTATCCCGGACCGCAGGGCGGCGGCGTTGGCGGCAGGTCTTTCTCGCCTTCACGCGGAGACCATCAGGCTTTGGCAGAACTTGGGTTCGTTGTAGTGATCATAGACGGCACCTGTAATCCTGACCGTTCAAAGACATTTCATGACCTTTGCTACGGCAACATGGCGGACAACACCCTTGAAGATCAGATCGCCGGAATCAAACAGCTTGCTCAGAAGAATACTTACATGGACGTTAGCCGCGTCGGCATTTGGGGACATTCAGGCGGCGGATTTGCTACGGCAGCAGCATTGTTCAAGTATCCTGATTTCTATAAGGTTGGCGTATCACAATCGGGCAATCACGATAACCGCAACTACGAAGATGATTGGGGTGAAAGATACATCGGCCTTTTGGAAGGTGACAATTACGAAAAGCAGGCGAACCAGATCTACGCCAAGAACCTGAAAGGCAAGCTCCTGATAGCACATGGCAATATGGACAACAACGTGCCGCCATATAACACATATCTGGTCGTGGATGCTCTGATCAAGGCAAACAAGGATTTTGACCTGCTCATCTTTCCTAATGCCCGGCACGGTTACGGCAGCGACAATACGTACATGATGAGACGCAGGTGGGACTATTTTGTAAAGCATCTGCTCGGTGCTGAGCCGCCAAAGGAATACAACCTCGGACGGTAAGAGTAGGGTCGATCTAGAAGCTATAAAGACGCGGAATTTCCTTGCTGAAATCCGCGTCTTTTGTTTCTCACATTCAGCCATATCCACAATGTCTTTCTATAACTATTTCATTTTCCATAAACTTCTGTTATTGTGTTTCTTACCATACATTAAGATCATTCGGAGGTAGGAGATGAAAAAGCGGGTAGTTTTGTATTTTGCTTGTCTATTCTTGGTCGTTGGTTTATTGACTGTTCCTGCACAGAAGAAAAGGATTTCTGATGCGGCTTTGGAAGAAGATTTTATTAGATCTAGGGCTAAAATTGGCGAATCTCACGCCTCCGGCAACCGGCCTGAGCTTGGCCCGGTCAATCTTGGAACTCCGACGCAGGTCGTTCAGATCATTCGCGTCGGGCTTTATGCAAATACATTTACTGGCGGCGGCGGTATCAGCAACGAATTCGCCTCGTTGCATCACACGACAGTATCGCTGACAAACACTGATGGTATCGTTTCCATCGTTGATCTCTCCAACGGCAATGAGATAACCACAATGCAGCCGGGACAGACTTTTGATGTAAGTTTTAACGGAACACAGTACGTCGTTTCATCGGGAGGTTCATCGCAATCTGTCACGGGTCCGGTCAGATTCGTTCCTCAATCAGAGGCAAATCTATTTCAAATTGAGAGCATTTTACGAAGCACTTTGGGCGTTGTGAACAAACCCCAATACCGTGGCGAGATCGAGATATCAAGAGGCTCAAGCACAACAGCAGAACGGGTCAACCTTGTTAACATCATCGAGGTTGAAAAATATGTTCGCGGCGTTGTCGCCAATGAATCTATCGCTTCATTTCACATGGACGCTTTGAAAGCCCAGGCAATTGCCGCCCGCGGCTATGCGATAGCGAACAAAGGACGATATGTGGGGCTTGGCTATCCTTTTGACATAGTCGATTCATCGACATCACAGGTCTATCGCGGATATCTGACGGAACACCCAAGAGCGGTTCAGGCCACAGACGAATCTACCGGCCTGGTCGCAACCCACAATGGAGCGATCATTTCGGCGCTGTATTCATCTTCATTTGGCGGTTACAGCGACAGCAATCACTGGATATTTAACGTTCCAAGCACACAGCTGCCCGGAACTAACGTGACGGACTTTTTGATCGGCATTTTTGATGGCACTGGCACGGCTCCTGACCTGACCGATCCTGCTCAGCACGAAGCGTTCTGGAAGAACATCGTGCCGGAAGGCTACGATATGTGCGGGCGCGTAAATAACCGTTTTGCACGTTGGAAGATGACCTTGCCGGCTGCAGACATAAAGGCCCGCCTGACCGGAAGCCGATTTGTGCTTATCAGCGGCGATCTTTCGGGAACGGTCACCGGCGTTACGCCATTGATCAGGATGAGCGGTTCTAACCGCATCGCATCTGCCCGGATTGACCTGACAAGCGGTGTTGCCGAGGTCAGAGGCTGGGACAATATGCGAAACGTTTTGGGAAGAACAGTTACATCAGAAGCTGCCGTTTGCCCAGGCTCTGCGGCAATTGCGGCCAATTTTACGCTGACAAACCCGAGCATCATCGAACCATATACTGACGGCGGAGGAGCCTTTGCCGGGGTGATAACCTATGGCGGCGGCTGGGGCCATAATGTCGGGATGAGCCAATACGGCGCTCATGGCAGAGGCTCTGCCGGACAGAACTTCATAGAGATCCTCAAGTCATATTACACAGGTGTCGATATAGGGACATATCCTGTCAGCATCAGTTCCGCTGTAGGAGCTCCAGTCCTTTCACAGGTATTCTATGCTCCAAACGGAAACGCTAAATTGGTTGTCAATTCGACCAGGCTAAAAAGACTTGCTTTCAGGGTAAATGGTGTATGGCTGCATACATGGCTGAACGGTTTGGCAGGAAGTCAAACAGAGGTCGATCTGTCACCTTATCTGTCTGATGGACAGAACACGATAGAGTTCGAAGGCCTCGGTACCTTTGGAACTGCCTCGATACAGGTTGTCGTTGAATAACATCACTCATCAGAGCAAAAACAAGGGAGTTCGGACTATCGGACTCCCTCCTTTTGACTTAAAATTTACGGCTTCAGTTTATGGCAAACGAACGGTCTGTATCCCGCGTGGATCGAATATCAGTTAGGTCTTTTTGGTCAGCGAGGCTCGGCATTATTTTTCATTCAAGAGCTTTGTCTCATCCTCTCCGTCATCATCATTGAAAAGGCTGCTGACAGGGCTGTGAGGCGGTAAAACTGCTCGTTCCTCGGCGGCTTTGGTAAGTTTTTCGACGGCTCCTTCAGCCCGCTCCATGTCATCACGGGCTATTTTCAAGATCAGTTTACCTTTATTTCTTGGCAATTCAGATACAGCCGAAAGACTCTTGGGAGTGATCTCTATCTTTGCACTACGCCGGAAAACTCCACGTTTGTATTTGATGTATAGGATATCTGCGATCGGCAGCTTCATTTCCATGATGCCCTGACCAAAAAGCCCTAATAACTTCTTTTCAAATTCAAACACGATACCTGCCGCCGAGAATTTAGCGATACCATTCACGGAAGATATCCCGTTTTCGCTTTCGGCCTTAAAAGGCAGGGTTAAGTATCCAGATTGCATTCTTAAGTTGCCGTCGGAGCTGTTTCAGCATCGTCCTCTTCAAAATCCATCGTATCCATATCGACGTCGTCTGGATTTGGAGCTCCGAAAATTCTAAGGAATATTAGTCCGGCTATCGCAGCCACCGTCGATGCAAGCAGGATAGCCATTTTAGATTCGGTTATCAAATGGTTATCTCCGGTAAATGCCAGATTTGTGATAAAGATCGACATGGTGAAACCGATACCGCCGAGCATACCGGCACCGAAAATATGCCGCCACGAAAGATCAAGCGGTAAACGGCATAACCCGGCATAAACTGCGATAAGACACGCAATGGTTATACCTATTGGCTTCCCTATCACAAGACCGAGCATAATGCCCAGACTGTTTGCCGCGAGCAGATCATCTGCCCAGCCCGATTCGATAATGATTCCGGTATTCGCAAGGGCGAATATCGGCAGAATAAGAAAGGCGACGGGTTTGTGCAGCACATGCTCAAGGAAATGTGACGGAGATTCTTCGTCATCAGCCTTAGCGGTAAAGGGGATAGTGAAGGCGATCAAAACCCCGGCAATGGTCGCATGAACGCCCGACTTGAACATCAGGAACCACGCCACTCCTCCCAGGACAATATATGGAATCAGCGACATCACACGGAACCGGTTCAACACCCCAAGGAATGCAATTACACCAAGGGCTCCGAGCAGATATGCCACAGACAGATCGGCAGTATAAAAAACGGCGATCACGATTATCGCTCCCAGATCATCCATTACGGCCAGGGCAACAAGAAACACCTTTAGCGATGCGGGGACACGGTTGCCCAAGAGTGAGAGTATGCCTAAGGCAAATGCAATGTCGGTCGCCATCGGGATACCAACACCGGGTTGGGTCGGAGTACCACCGTTGAATGCAAAGTGAATCCCGGCAGGCACAACGATCCCGCCTACGGCAGCGATAATCGGCAGCAATGCACGTTTAACGCTAGAAAGCTCACCCACATAAAGTTCGCGTTTTAGCTCCAGCCCGATCAACAAAAAGAATATCGCCATCAGCAGATCGTTGACCCAATATTCTATCGTCAGAGGGCCGAGATAGCTGTGCCAAAAACCGACGTAACCTTCTCCGGCGGCGGTATTGGCAATGATAAGCGACAGAACAGTACACGTGATAAGAATGAACGATCCTGCCTGTTCATTTGCAAGAAAATCCTTGAATGCCTTGGTTAAGGGAATGCTACGGCGTGCCATTAAATAATAGACTAATTGATTCGAGCAGAATTTCAACTAATGAATGTACGAAAATTAGCTCTTAGAATATCTAGAACATTGAAGTCTATCTAAGATCCTGGCATGGAACGGTGTCGAGTTTTGTTAGCAGGATCAGCCCTACACGATATCCCAAGTCGACGCTTTCCATATTAGTATTTTCCAGCTGATCCTTTTTAGAGTGCAGCACACTAAGCCGATCACTTCCAAGGCCGGTCAATGATATCGAAGGGATCTTTTTCGACATAAATGATGCGGAATCAGTGCTTGCATTGTCGATTCGCGTGGCCTTTAATTTTAGGTCGGTATCAGCGAATAGATCGACCGCAAGTTCGGTCAGTTTTGGCGAGGAAACGTTTCTGAATATGCTTGGGATACTCTGGCCAAAGCTGTCAAAATTTGCCATCGCACAGGTCGCTGCGATCTCTTCCTTGCTCATCGCCTTAACCATTGCGGCCGACCCCTTCAGGCCTAGCTCTTCTTTATCAAATGCCACAAAAATATACGAACGGTTCGTTTCAATAGAAGTCAATGATTTGAATATGTGAGCGATAATGGAAATGCCTGTCCAATTGTCGATAGCTCCGCAGCCCGGCCCTACTTTATCATAATGAGCCCCGACAATGATGGTCTCTTTTGTCCGGCCCTCTTTGCGTACAACTATGTTCGTGATCTTGCCCTTATTTAGTTCTACGTTCTTGATCTGTTCGTCTGTCGCACCAACCTGCTTAAACAGCTCTCTTACCGCTTCAGCCCTTTTGTCATTTTCACATGGCACTGTACGCACAGACCGCTCAACAGACTCGCTGGTCGAAATGGCGATACCGGTCTGGGCATTGACCTGCCATGTCGATAAAAAGCCAACAAAGCCGATGATGAGAATGGGGAAAACAGGCCTCATCTTATCTTCTGATCTCCAAGGCGAAACACCGCACCGCGAGGCCCGACCGCCCACACGGCTTTTCTTCCTTTCGCGGCAACCGCATTTAGATTTTCTTTACCGAGCGGCTTCCAAGTATCTCCGGCATCCGTAGAAACATCGCTGCCGTTCGTTCCGACCGCGATCAGCATTTTTTCATTTACATAGACTACTGCTGAGCGATAGCCGCCAAGGCCTGATTCAGCAAGCCACGTTTTGCCGCCGTCACGTGTTATAGCGATATTGTTGCCGGTTTCGTCAGGCTTTTCGTAATTGCCGCCGACGATCACACCCGTTTTACTGCTGCCCATGGCGATGGAAAAAATTCCGCTTCCGGGTGTACCTCTGATAATAGGAGTGTTTGTGCTTGCCCACGTCATGCCGCGGTCATTTGAGCGAAAAACGCGGGCATTACCGCCGCCCGTGACGAGAAATGCTTTCTTTTTTCCGTGAATTATCAAACAAGTGCCGCTTGCGGCAAACGAGGCTTCGTTCGACTGGGCATCAGGCATATTCTCAGAGTTCATCTGTTCCCAGTTTTTGCCGTCCGCCGTTCTGATGATCACGTAACGGCCGTCAACCGGATCTGACATTGCAATGCAGTTGTCTCTGTCCCAACAGGCTATGGCGTCATAGAATGCCTTTTCGTCTGTATTGCGAAATTGCAGGCTCCAGGTTTTGCCGCCGTCTACCGTTTTATATATCCGTGATGCATCTCCGTTGCCGATGCTGATGATATATGCCGTGTTCGCATCAAATGCCTCGATGTCGCGAAAGTCGAGCTTTTCCGCATCCGGCACCTTTATCACATCCCATTTATCACCGCCGTCAACTGTGCGAATTACCGTGCCGCCGGTTCCGCTTGCCCACACGACCTTTTCACTTACGACCGAAAGCCCGCGAAAACTTGCTGTTGTTTCAATTTCCTGTTTGACCCATTGAGCATTGCTCATAACCGTAAGCAAACAAATAAGAATGAGAATTTGAAATGTTTTCATGATTAATTTGTTCAATTAACAGATGGCATATCATTCGCCACTCTACAAAAGCCTGAGCTTAATTGTAAGAAACAATAGCTTATTGTAATATCTGTTACCGTGCACCCGTAGCTCAGATGGATAGAGCTCCTGTTTCGCAAACTGAAGGTCGCAGGTTCGAGTCCTGCCGGGTGCATATAGAAACTTCACCTGCCAAATCCTTGACAAAAACAGTCAAGAATATAATACTGTAATTGCGAAACAGGCGCGTCCCTGAGTTTTCGGGAATTGACGTGACCTTCAGAGATCTGGCTCGGCATTTGTTGTCGAGCCTTTTCATTTTCCTTGAGGATATCAAGGTCTTTAGTTCTTCTATTCCCATTGCTTCATCAGATCGCGTGCAGCATCTTCCCAGTCTGGAAATTCAAATGCAAAGCCCGAATCCGTCAATAGCTTTGGTACGACACGGCGGCTTTTTAGTATAAGTTCGGTCTCTGTTCGCATAAAGAAAGCCCCAATAGCAAGCTGCCATTCCATAGCCGGAAGCCCTATCTTAACGCCTGCGGCTTCACGAAATATCTTCATAAAATCGCGGTTTGGCAATGGATTTGGCGATGAGATATTTATCGGCCCGCTCAGGTTCTCGTGTTCGATCAGCCAATAGACCGAGCGGATAAAATCCTGTTCATGTATCCATGAAATATATTGCTTTCCGCTGGCGGCGGTTCCGCCCAAACCTTTGCGGACAAGCCCATGCATTACATCAAAGATGCCGTCGCGGTCAGGACTCATTGTCATTGCCGAACGCATCAGAACCTTGCGTGTCCTCGGCGTATCGGCATCATTCGCCGCTTTTTCCCATGCTTTTGCAACATCGATACTGAAACGCCATTTGTCAGGTGCATCAGGCTCGCTGCCGCCGATGATGCCGGTAACATCATCATTTGCCGCGTCAAAACGATGAGCGTAGATCGTCGCGGTGCTTGCCTGAAGCCAAACTTTCGGCGGGTTCGCAGCATTGGCTATCGCCTCGCCAACAACACGCGTCGAATCAACCCGCGAATCCATCATCTGCCGCCGATTCTCGTCATTGTAACGGCAATTCACGTTACGGCCCGCAAGGTTTATCACAACGTCCGAGCCATCTATCTCGTCCGCCCAATCGCCAAGCGTTTTGCCGTCCCACCTTACCGTTTTCCATGGAACATCTCGCGGTGAACGGCCGATCTCAACGACCTCGTGCCCGTCCGCGACAAAAGCACGGGCCAAAACCGTGCCAACCTGTCCCGAACCTCCCGGAATTACGATCTTCATCTCAATCAATAGACCATTCTGGCGCGAATGGTTCCTTTTATCTGCTTCAATATCCCAAAAGCTTCCTGTGACAGTTTTGAATCGAGATCCAAAATGACGTAGCCGATCTCGTCGTTGGTTTTCAGATATTGGCCGGCGATGTTGATGCCGCGTTTTGAGAGGCGTGAGTTTATTTCGCCGAGTACGCCGGGGATGTTTTTGTGTATGTGCAGGATGCGGTGAGTTCCGGCCTGCGGCGGCAGCGAAACAGGCGGAACTGTATGCGAGCCTTCGCTTGTGCCGAAATCAAGATATTTGATGAGCTTAGCCGTTACGTCCACGCCGATATTTGCCTGTGCCTCTTCGGTCGAACCGCCGATGTGCGGCGTCAGTATGACGTTTGGCAGATTCTGCAAAGCACACTGGAAAACATCTCCGTTCTTTTCCGGTTCTTCAGGGAAAACGTCTATCGCCGCTCCGGCAAGCTTACCGCTTTTCAGCGCCTTTCTGGCTGCTTCCAGATCAACGACATCGCCTCGGCTGTGGTTTATCAGGATCGCTCCTTTTCGCATTGTCTTCAGAGCGTCAGCATTGATCAGGTTTCGGGTCGTAGCGTCTGACGGAACAT
>JAHBSH010000030.1 GCA_019639215.1 Acidobacteriota bacterium | reverse complement strand
CGCGATATGAGAGGATCCGAACACAAAGATCAGGTTATGTCAGTGACTCTTTATCTCGAGGCGTGTTTCAAGACGATCCTGAAGGTCTTTTGGCAATAAAGAAAATAGATCATACCCTGTCTTTTCCTCAATAGAGCGAACCGAGGTCGAAAAACTCTGCCAGTGCCGGTCTTCAATTCCACCAATGTTTGGCATATCTACGGCAATGATCCGTGTCTTCTCGCTTATGGTGGCAGGGTCTGAACCTCGAGGTATAAGAACGACTATCTTCCAGCAGTTTGTCGGGGCGGTCAGTCTGCCTTTTTTTGTTGGAAGCTCGCCGTAACCTCCGGCGATCTGATAGGCATCAAACCCATTCCTATTTCTTCTGACAAGTGAACGTATCTCTGATTCTAGCTTCTCCCACGGCTTCTGATTCAAGGCAGGCGTCTGCGGCATTATATTGGTCAGATAAAAGGTCTCTTCGTTTAGTTTTTTGTTGCCAAAGCGGTCCGCGCTCGGAACCAGATGTCCTCTGTCATAACCGCTGCCGGAATAATCGTAGTATTCGACCCTCTCAAATAGCGCAGGCAAACGCGGATCGTGACGAAAATCAGGACGCGGGATCGAACTGCCCAGATCGTTTCGCGTTGTACGCCATGCTGCCCAGTTCGCCGTGCCTCGCGTATCGTTATAAGAGATGACCGAACCTTCGCCAATTATCAGATAATTGTCCTTGTCGTTCGCTCCGGCGTTCGACGGATTGCCGTAAGGAAGGTGATGACTGTTGACCTTATGCGGCGTATCAGCAGGCACGACGTCATTGACACTTTCGTTGCCGTTGGGTGCATAGGTCATCTTGCAACCGGCAAATATTACTGCGACGACAACAAACATCATCGTCTGCGCAAATGGTCTTAGTGCTTTTAACGAAAGGTGAGGGATCATCTCAAAAATATCTCTGAGTATAATAACAAAGCCTGGCGAGGTTTTCTCTACAATGCACATTCTGCATTCACTGCGTTATTATATTTGTGATGGTAGAAAAACCGCATCTTATCGGTCATTCACGCGCGGAGCTTGTGGAACTGCTTGCCGAAAACGGCGAGCCGCGATACCGCGCCGATCAGATATTTCGCGGACTTCACCAAAGGCGTCTCCGTGACCTTAATGAAATGACCGATCTGCCGAAAGCATTGCGTGAAAAACTTGGGCAGATCGCCGTAACCGAAACGCTCAGCGTCGAATCACGTTATCTTTCAACAGACGGAACGCGGCGGTTTCTGATGAAAACGCACGACGGTTATCCGGTCGAAACGGTCTTTATTCCCACTGAGAATCGCGATACCATCTGCTTTTCATCACAATCAGGTTGTGCCCTGAAATGTGACTTTTGTCTTACGGCAAAGCTCGGCATTCTCCGCAGCCTTACCGCCGGAGAGATCATCGAGCAGATCGTGATAGTCCTGAATGACGTTTACGGCGTCGGCGGAGAAACTCCGCACGGAACAAATCTTGTAGCAATGGGAGCAGGCGAACCGTTCCTGAATTTCGAGAATCTGATAAAGGCACTTGACATAATGTCCGATGAGAACGGGCTGTTTATCGTTCCCGGACGCGTTACTGTTTCGACCGCAGGTATCGTCCCAAAGATCGAGGAATTCACGAAACTTGAGAAACGTCCGAACCTTGCCATTTCTCTCTCAGCACCGACAGATGAGCTGCGCGACCGTCTGATGCCGATAAACAAACGCTGGAATCTTGACGCTCTCCTGAACGCGGCAAAGGCGTTTGAACGAACACTGAAACGCGGTGAAAGATTTACGTTCGAATATGTTCTGCTTGGCGGCGTTAACGATTCTGAGAAGCAGGCGGCTGAACTTGCTGATCTTCTGCAGCGATATAACTTAAGGCGTGTAAAGATAAATCTTATAGCTCACAATTCTGCCGAACCGCTTGAATATTCCCCGCCCGATGACGGTCAGGTTGAGCGTTTCAAAGCAGTTTTGGAAGCGAATGGTGTCTCTGCATACGTCCGAAAACCAAGAGGTAGAGATATTTATGCCGCTTGCGGACAGCTTGCGGCAAAGGCCGTTTGAATTGCTGATCTAACATGGAATTATTGATACCAGGGCTGATTTTGGTGGCGTTGATGGTGTATGCATCAACAAAGATCAAAAAGAATGCAGCCAAAGCATACGACGAGGAGATGATCGAAAATGAACGTTTCAGGCTGATAAAACCTGAAGGTTTTATCAATCCGGTCGAACCCGTCGGCGATGCCATTTTTTCGGCATACACTCGCGATTACGGAACAGAAGGATCTGCGGACATGCGGCTTGCCGACGCGAACATCTATTTTTTCCCGGGTGAAACAATTGCCAAAAGACAGGCTGAGATCGCGAAAACCATAGAGATTGTAAATGCCCGTTCTTTTCAGATAGCCTCATTTCCCGCTATGATGCTGGAAGGCTCCCATGTAGATAACAATGTCAAGATCGTCTCATTTTACAAACTTATTGAAGACGGATCGGATCTCTATGAACTTCGAACCGAAATGTTGGAAGATGAACGTAATAACCTTGGAGATCGTATTGAAAAAATGATGGACAGCTTTGAACTGAGATAACAGCATCAAAGCAACTAACTTCTTCTCCCTAACTATTATCTTTTATATGAAAAAAGCAGTAATTCTTACGGTTTTTGCTCTTTGTGCGGTTTTTGGAGGCAATGTTTTAACTGCGAAGGGACAGACAGTCTCCGGTTCAATAGGAAATGGTACAGTCGCTCGCGGTGGTTCTGCACGCGGAACTATCGTCTTACGCATTCCCGGCCATCTTCATGTCAATTCAAATAAACCGGCAAGCGAGTACGCCATTCCCACGACGGTAAGGCTCACCGCAACCGGAGCGACCGTCACAGGCGTAACATATCCGAGAGGCAAGAACAAAAAATTTCAATTCTCGCCTGACCTAATCAATGTTTACGAAGGAACGGTCAGATTTCCTTTCACGGTGCGTGTCCCTGCCAATTATCGCGGCAGAACGATAACCGTAAAGGCTGCGGTGCGCTATCAGGCATGTACTGATGAGGTCTGCTATGCGCCAAAAACACAGAATGTGACGCTGACCGCGAGGGTCAGATAACCCTACGCTCAGATCCGGCCAATGACTGAAAGAAGCCTTCCTGTTTTTCCGCATGTCGCTTTTTCTACGCGATACGAAAAGAAAAGGTCGGTTCGTTCCATCGTGCAAAACGGAGCGATCTGAATATTCTCTTCACTTATTCCCTCAGCGATCAGTTGGTCACGATTTGCCGCGTGAAGGTTAACCAATGCGTGGCCTTCGCGTGTCGCGGTAAAATATTTCCCGCTGTCAGAAAAGTTTTTCGCGAAAGAATCCATTACTTCCCGGCCGATCTCATAGCTCTTACACGAAGCCGCCGGGCCGATCGCAGCAAGCATATTCTCCGGATCAGCGCCATATTCATCCGACAACTTTCTCACCGCTTTTGCAGTGATGGCAGCAACAGTTCCCCGCCATCCTGCATGAACAGCGGCAAAGCTTTTGCTCACCGGGTCACCGATCAGAACAGGAACACAATCTGCGGTCTTTACACCGGCCAGTATGTCCGGCATTGCAGAAACAACAGCATCATATTTGTCGTTGCCGTTTCGGGCTTCTGCCATCGTTCTTACATCCTTTATTCCGTCACCGTGCACCTGCCAGACGGAAGCGAGTACATACTCATGATCGAACAATGAAAGAAAACGCCGCCGGTTCTCTTCAATGTTTTCCGCACTGTCCTCATCAAACCCGGCCAGGTTGAGGCTGTTCTCAGGAAATGCTGATACACCTCCGAGCCGTGTCGAAAAACCGTTGGCAAAGCCCGCCGCCTCCAGCCGTGAGGAAACCAGCATCTTCACTCCATTCCGCTCTCGCCAATAGAAGCCGCTTTCTGTTAAAGTCTCATCAGACCCATTCGTTATGATAGTTTCGACCGGCATTGACATAGTGGAAGTCTATCGCATCCGCGATTCCATAACCAGAACACCGCGTTTCGCGGAGCGTATTTTCACGTCTGCCGAAAGAACCTACTGCGAGTCTCGTGGAGCTGCATCCTACCAATCATATGCCGCTCGCTTTGCCGCAAAAGAAGCGTTCTTTAAGGCTCTAAAAACCGGATGGCGTGGCAAATTGTCCTGGCACGATGTGGAGGTTGTCAATGATGAGAACGGAGCTCCGACGTTAACAATAAGCAATGAGGCTGATAGGCTGATGCTTGAGATGGGAGCATCAAAGATCCACATTTCTCTGACACACACCCGCGAAGCCGCAGTTGCTCAGGTAATTTTAGAACGCATTTGATAACGCTTGTTTATATTGAACGATTGACATTTCGCGATTGCGACGCGTAATATTGTCGAAAAGATGCGAACAAGAAGCGAAAGAACTGTCATTGTGAACAACTGGCGAACATGGCGAGCATCAGCGGCTGTGTTCTCTATTCCTGTTCTTCGCTTTTAAGCCATAACCGGAGATCTAGTTAACCTCAAGCCGCCTGTGAATAAGTTGCAGGCGGTTTTTTTGTCGGAATTATGTCATCCAGCAGCAATCCACAAATGGCAAATGTTGTCCCTGTCGTTCACACGATGCCGGCCGATCTGTTGACGCCGCTTGCTGTTTATCTAAAGCTCGCTGATGCCAACGCGAATTCATTTTTGCTTGAATCGGTCGAAGGCGGCGAAACACTTGCCAGATATTCGTTCATCGGCGTTGAACCGGAATTTACGGTCACCGGGAACAATTCTTTTTGTGTTTATCGTGACAGATCAGGCGAGCAAAAGGTTGAGACTCCCGTTCTTGAATTTCTACGAGATCATTTTGGTAGGTTCATCATTGAGGATGACGGTTCCCTGCCGGGTTTTGCCGGAGGAGCCATCGGAGCAATGAATTTTTCCTGCTCAGCCTGGTTCGAACCGCGACTGACAAGATCTGTGCGGTCAGATGAGAATGAGGCCGCGTTTATGTTCTGCCGGACGATCATTGCTTTTGACCACGCAAAACAGGTTATAAAGATCGTTACGCTCGTCTTTACAGACGAAGCAGAGAACGATCCGGGCAGGCTGGAAGAAATGTTCAATAAAGCGAAGGCGACAAATCAGTTGCTTTGTGAAAAGTTGGAAACCCTTCCGGTCAACGTTCCTAAAGTACAAAGAGACACGATCTCACATTCTGTAACAGCAAATTTCACACAGGAAGATTTTGAAAAGGCCGTAGAAGCTGTAAAGGAATACATCTTTGCGGGTGAGGCTTATCAGGTCGTCCTGTCGCAATGTTTTACGCGTCCGACCGCAGCAACGGCAGTTTCGATATACAGGGCAATGCGTTCGTTGAATCCTTCGCCGTATATGTTTCTGATAAATATTGACGGAAGGTCAATTATCGGCGCCTCACCGGAAATGCTGGTCAAAAGCCGCAACGGACATCTGGAATACCGACCAATAGCCGGAACGCGCCCGCGTGGCGTCACACCTGATGAGGATGAACGGCTTGCAAAGGAAATGGCCGCTGACAGAAAAGAGGTCTCGGAACATCAGATGCTCGTTGACCTTGGGCGAAATGACCTTGGCCGCGTCGCAGAATATGGATCGGTAGAGGTCATCGGCCTGATGACGGTCGAGAAATATTCACACGTTCAGCATCTTGTCAGCCAGCTTTCGGCAAAACTGAGAAACGGGCTTGACCGTTTTGACGCGCTTGCCTCGTGCTTTCCCGCCGGGACCGTTTCAGGAGCACCAAAGGTTGCAGCTATTGAGATCATAAGCCGACTGGAACCAACACCTCGCGGGATCTATTCAGGAGCGGTCGGTTATTTTGATTACGCTGGAAATATGGATACGTGCATTGCGATAAGAACGCTTGTTTTGGAGAACGGCATTGCAAAGGTTCAGGCAGGAGCGGGCATCGTTGCAGACTCGGTTCCCGCATCAGAATTTCAGGAAACGGTCAATAAGGCAAAAGCATTACTGAAGGCGATAGAGATAGCCGAAACAGGAGGATCATGAGCAATATCCTGCATCACTATGTTGCCGAGTTTGGCAAAAAAATCGATCTGAAAGCCGCCGACACCGAGGAGTTTTTTGATGCTTTGATCGGCGGATCTGACGAGGAACTCATAGCCTCCGTTTTCTTAGGATGGAATGATAAGGGCATCGCAGAGGACGAGATCTTTAACGTTGCCTCACTGTTGCGCCAGCGATGTCGAAACATAACTTCGCATCGTAAAGATCTCGTGGATATCGTCGGAACAGGCGGAAGCAAGGCAAAAACGTTCAACGTATCGACCGCCGCCGCCTTTACCATTGCGGGTCACGGCATTCCGGTAGCGAAACACGGCAACAAGGCGGCGACAAGCAGTTCGGGGAGCGCGGATGTTTTAGCTGAGCTAAATGTTGATGCCGCAGCTCTGCCTGAAATATCCGAACGAAACCTCCATGACTTTGGCATCTGCTTTATGTTCGCACCAAACCACCATCGTCTTTCACCGACATTGGGAAAGGTCAGACGAGGACTTGGCTTTCCTACGATCTTTAATTGCGTCGGGCCGCTGTGCAATCCTGCCAACACCCCGTTTCAGATCATCGGTGTGTGGGATCGCCGGATCATGACCAAAATGGCGAATGCCCGTGCCCGTCTGGGCACGAAAAAAAGTTGGATGGTTCACGGCAGTGACGGTTTGGACGAGATAACTCTCGCCGGAAAAACCTATGTCGTAGAGGTTGATGGCAAGAACGTAAGGGAATTTGAGATCACGCCGTCTGACTTCGGCGTGAACGCGGCATCAACCGACCATTTTAGAGTATCTTCGCCGACAGAAAGCGCAAAGATGATAGAAAACATTCTTTCCGGAAATGCTCTCAACAAACCTGTGCAGGACATAGTGACGGTCAATGCAGCGGCAGCCATTTTTATCAGCGGTAACGCCGAAAATTTGAAAGATGCCGTCAGCATTGCACGGGAAAGCATCCGCTCAGGAAAATCCGCCGCAAAACTCGACGCATTAAGAAAGGGGTCCGCAAAATGACGGAAACGATACTGGAAAAGATCGTCAGGAAAAAACGCGTCAGGGTCGATGCGTTGAAAGCCTCAACCGGCATTGGGAAAATAAAAGAATCGGCTGAATATGCCCGCCGTAACGCTGATGCTCATAGATTTTCAAACGCTATTTCTGCACGTGGCTCCGTGAACATCATCGCCGAATTCAAAAAAGCTTCCCCTTCAAAAGGTGTGATTAACGGCAACGCCGACGTCACCGAAACTGCTCGTCAATATGCAAATGGCGGAGCTGCGGCAATTTCTGTGCTGACCGAAGAGGATTTCTTTCTAGGTTCGGTCGAAGATCTGCGGTCGGCGCGTTCTGCGGTTGAGATACCGATAATACGAAAAGATTTCGTCATAGACGAATTTCAGATCTACGATTCAGCTGCTAACGGTGCGGATGCGATACTGCTTATTGTCGCAGCTTTGACGCCGGACGAATTAAGCTCTTTTCAAACGCTCGCTAACTCACTCGGTATGGATGCGGTCGTTGAGGTTCACAATAAAGAAGAGATGAATATCGCAAAAGAAATCGGGGCAAAGATCATTGGTGTGAACAATCGTAACCTGAAAACCTTTGAGGTTTCTTTGGATGTTTCGCGTCAAATGGCAACTATGGCACATGAGAATGCTGTACTGATCGCCGAAAGCGGCATCACGAATGCTGCCGAGATACACGAACTTCGAGAACTGGGCTATTCGGCATTCCTGATAGGCGAAACCCTGATGCGTGGTAACACATTAAAAGATCTGATCGCGAGTTCGAACAACGGAGATCAATGAAACTATGGTTCTGGTAAAAATATGCGGCATAACAAACCTGAAGGATGGCCTGGCCGCTCCTTCATTTGGCGCAGACATGGTCGGATTTAATTTCTACCCTAAAAGTCCGCGTTATATAAACCCCATATCTGCCGGTGCCATTGCTTCCCGTCTGCCCCGAGAGGTGAAAAAGGTCGGGGTTTTTGTAAATGAATCGATAGAGAACATCAACGCCGTTTGCAATTCCGCCAGGCTGGATATGATCCAGCTTCATGGTGACGAAAGCGAAGAGTTTGTTGATCAGATACGCTCCGCACTTGCAGTGCCGGTCATCAAGGCGATACGCATAGGCGATCCTGATATTGAGATAGCGGATACTGTCGCAGACGCCGTTTTGCTGGACGCATACTCGCCTGACAAATACGGCGGAACCGGAGAGACCTTTGAATGGGAAAAAGCCGTTGAGCTAAAAAGCCGTTTCAGCAAAATATACCTTGCCGGCGGCCTGACACCAGACAACGTTGCCGAGGCTGTAAGCGTTGTCAGCCCTTTTGCGGTCGATGTTGCAGGTGGTGTCGAGGTCAGGCCGGGAATAAAAGACATTTTGAAAATGAAAGCATTTATCGAAAATGCAAAGAAAGCGATATGAAACACGAACCTGATGAGAAAGGTTATTGGGGTGATTACGGCGGACGATTTGTGCCTGAAACATTGGTTGCTCCGCTTGATGAATTGACGAAGGCCTATTTCGAGTGCCGCAATGACACAGAATTTCGGACAGACCTTTCAGGCTTTCTTCAGACAATTGCTAACCGCCCGTCGCCCCTCTATTTTGCGGAACGCCTTACCAAAGAATTGGGCGGCGCAAAGATATATCTGAAGCGCGAAGACCTAAACCACACAGGCGCTCATAAGATAAACAACTGCATCGGCCAGATACTGTTGGCACTGAAGATGGGCAAGACGCGGATCATAGCCGAAACCGGTGCGGGCCAGCACGGCGTAGCCACGGCAACGGTATGCGCCAGATTTGGCCTGAAATGCGTGGTCTATATGGGTACGGAAGATATGCGTCGTCAAGAGCTGAATGTTTTCCGTATGCGTCTGCTCGGTGCTGAGGTTCGCGGTGTTGATTCCGGTTCTCGAACGCTCAAAGACGCTATTAACGAAGCATTGAGAGATTGGGTCACGAATGTTTCAGACACTTTCTATCTGCTTGGCTCAGCCCTCGGGCCACACCCGTATCCGCTAATGGTTCGTGATTTTCAGAGTGTGATCGGGCGTGAAACACGCTCTCAGATATTAGCAGCCGAAGGCCGCCTACCCGATATTCTTATCGCCTGTGTTGGCGGCGGCTCGAATGCCATCGGATTATTTCACGAATTTCTGCAAGACGATGAAGTCAGCATGATAGGTGCAGAAGCGGGCGGCAGAGGCGAGCAACTTGGTGAACACGCCGCACGTTTCAAACCGGGAGCCAAAGCCGGAGTTCTTCACGGCACGAAAAGTTATTTATTGCAGGACTCTGAAGGGCAGATCGCCCTGACACATTCTGTTTCGGCGGGCCTTGATTATGCCTCGGTTGGCCCTGAACATGCTTTTCTATATGACGGCGGCCGCGTTAAATACACGTCGATCTCCGATGAAGAAGCATTATCGGCATTTCAATTATTATCCTCGATCGAAGGGATCATCCCTGCTTTGGAATCTTCTCATGCGGTTGCCCAAGCGGTAAAAACAGCTCCGCAGATGTCCTCTGACAAGTTAATGGTCGTGAATCTTTCAGGACGTGGCGACAAGGATGTTGCGGCAGTTGCCGAAGAACTCGGGTCTGATCTCGGAGGAACTAGATTACAATGAGCCGGATCAAAAGGACATTTGAGCAACTGAAATTGGATGGACGTAAGGGCTTTATTCCCTTTATCTCTGCCGGCGACCCTGATCTGGAAACCACGGCGGAGATCGTAGTTTTGCTGGCAGAACTAGGTGCTGACATCATCGAACTCGGTGTGCCTTTTTCTGACCCGATAGCGGATGGCCCTGTCATTCAAGCCTCGTCACAACGATCCCTTGATGCGGGAACGACGCTTGGAAATATTCTGAAAATGACCGCGGAACTCAAAAACAGAACGGATGTTCCGATAGTGCTTTTCAGTTATTTCAATCCGCTTCTCAATTATGGTATTGAGCGTCTCGTAAGCGATGCCGCTGCTTCAGGCATTGACGGCATTCTGATCACCGACGTGATAGACGACGAAGCCTCGGCAATATCCGACACATTAGCAAAAAATAATATTGACCTTATATCACTGATAGCCCCGACGACGACCGACACGCGTTTAGAGCAAATAACGCAACGCGCAAATGGATTTATCTACGCCATATCGCGCGCTGGTATTACAGGAGCAAGAGCAGAATCATCATCAGAAGCCGAGAATTTAGTAAGCAGAATTCGCCGCTTTACCGATCTGCCGATCGCGGTCGGTTTTGGCATCTCAAAACGTGAACACATCGAGAATGTCTGGCGATATGCCGACGCTGCGGTCGTCGGCTCAGCCATTGTGACACAAATAGAAAAAGAAAAGGAACGTGCCGCATTGCTTGAACGCATACGGGCATTTACAACATCACTCCTGCCCAAAAAATAAAAGCAGAACCATAAAGATCCTGCTTTTATTGATAAATGTTGGTGGAGTCGAGGGGGATCGAACCCCTGACCTCATGAATGCCATTCATGCGCTCTCCCAGCTGAGCTACGACCCCATATTTCTGTTCCGAATTCGCCAAGATCTGGATAACAAGGCAAGAATTGACTTTAGCGAAAACAACCGCGAGCGTCAAGATTCAAAGCATTTTTCCGGTCGCTCTGTTATCAACAACTATTATTTGCCTTTGAAATCAGGCTTTCTTTTTTCCAGAAAGGCACTGACTCCTTCTCGCATATCCTCAGTCGAAAAACAGAGAGCAAAAAGATCGATCTCGCGTCTTAAACCTTCATCCAGATTAGACTTTGATGCAAGTTTTACTGCTTCTTTTGAAAGCTGCATCGCAACGGGCGCCTTTTCCGCAAGTTTTTCGGCAAATTTGATGGTTTCTTCTTCAAGCTGCTCCAGCGGATAAACACGGTTGACCAGGCCGAACCGAAGAGCCGTCTCGGCATCTATCATATCTCCGGTCATAAGCATTTCCATCGCTCGACCTTCGCCTATCAGCCTTGTGAGCCGCTGTGAGCCGCCGCCGCCGCAGATGATCCCGAGATTTATCTCCGGTTGTGAAAATCTTGCATTCTCGCTGCATATACGGATGTCACAGGCCAACGCGAGCTCATTACCGCCGCCCAGGCAAAATCCGTTTATCATGGCGATAACAGGTTTTGGAAACGAATCGACCGAATTGAAAAGTGTCTGCTCCTGAAATTCGGCACGCTGCGATACTGCCGTATGGTTGGCAAATTCAGCGATGTCAGCACCGGCAATGAATGCCTTTTCTCCCGCTCCGGTAAAAACGACGACGCGGACATCATCGTCCGATCTTAACGCTTCGAGCGCCGCAACGCCCTCTCTATGCACACCGCTGCTCAGAGCGTTCAATTTGTCCGGCCTGTTAATGGTGATAACGGCAATACGCCCTCGTTTCTCAACTTTTATATTCTCAAATTCAGTCATAATAAAAATTTTGACAGGCATTGTGGCCTGTCATTTTGTAATAAGATCTAATTGTCGGAACCGGTTATTCTTCAACACCTTCGGCCTCATTGTCGTCTGCTATCCACGCAACAAAAAGGCGAAGCCAGCTTTCCTGAGATTCTACTATTGAAACGCCAACGCGTGTCGCACCATAGCTTGCCGCGCTTATGCGCATTACCTTTGCCTTTACTTCGACAGGCACACCATCAGGCCTATGCGAACGTAGATAAAGGCTTTCGGCCGGCTCAACTTCCTGATTGAGCTGGAAGAGAGCTCCGAGAGTTGAGATATCGTCCGTCTCAGTTGGTTCACTCCAGGAAGCTCCGTCCTCTGTTCGGCCGGAAACAACAATGGGGAGACGCAACGCCATCCTCAGGGCAAAGCGTTTTTCCTCAAATTGAGGCTGTGTTGTAGTTATCATTTCGAGTAAACTTAGCCGCGATAGACCAGAATGCCATAGACAAATGGATCATCATAAGATCGTTATATTGTGAAAGCCAGTGTGGGTGGGCCGTAAACGGCAAAAGGCATCAATATTTCGCAACGAATGGTGTTCTGATTCGACTAACCTAACAACCGATAGTTATACTATAAATGAAATACCTATTTCAAACGTTTTTTTGAGTTTACCCGCTAAGGATGCGGTATTGAAATGAAACAGATCGAAAGAAAAGTAGTTATCCTCGGCTCAGGCCCGGCTGGTTTGACGGCCGCCATCTATGCTTCACGTGCTCAGTTGGAGCCGCTCGTCATAGACGGGCCGCAGCCCGGTGGCCAGCTTACCATCACGACAGATGTTGAGAATTATCCCGGATTTGCCAAGGGAATAATGGGTCCTGCTCTGATGTCAGAGTTTCGCGAACAGGCTGAACGATTCGGCACTGAGATAATAAATGTGTGGATAGACAAGGTCGATCTTTCTGAACGCCCTTTCACGCTTTACGGCAAGGAAAGCGCCGATGCGACCGAGATCACTACTGTTATCAAAGCTGAAACACTTATTATCTCGACCGGAGCCTCGGCAAAATGGTTGGGCGTTCCCGGAGAAGAGCCGGTTCCGGTCGGCCTTGGCGGCAACGGAGTCTCGGCCTGTGCTACATGTGACGGTTTCTTTTTCCGTGACAAGCCCATTGTTGTGGTCGGCGGCGGCGACACTGCAATGGAAGAAGCTATTTTCCTTACCAAATTTGCTTCGTCGGTAACGGTCGTCCATCGACGAGATGAATTTCGGGCTTCGAAGATAATGCAGGATCGCGTTCTAAACCATGAAAAGATCACCGTGCTTTGGAATACAGAGGTGAAAGAGATCAAAGGTACAAAGGAAACCGGCGTTGAAAGCATTGTCCTTTATAACAGCCAATCGGGAGAAACCACAGATTACCCGACACAAGGTGTTTTCATCGCGATCGGACACAAACCGAACACGGATCTTTTTAACGGAATGCTTGACATGGATGATGTTGGTTATCTGATCACCGAGGGCAAGACAATGGCTACTAATGTTCCGGGCGTTTTTGCGTGCGGCGATGCCCAGGATTCATATTACCGGCAGGCGATCACTGCCGCCGGAACAGGCTGTATGGCCGCGATAGACGCCGAACGCTTTATGGCAGAACATCCGCTGGCAAAGGCGGAGGAAATAGCGGTTTGATGAAGCAGCAATGTATGCTCTGCTTTCCTTATGATCGCGGGGCATACATTATTATTCCCATACCAACCATCGCAACCATCGCCCCGATCACATCGTATCTGTCCGGCTCGATCCTTTCCACACCCCAACCCCACAACAATGCGACGATCAGAAACATTCCGCTGTAAGCTGCCTGAACCCGGCCAAAATGAGCCACCTGCAGCGTTGGGAGCATTCCGTAAATGAAAAGGACGGCTGCACCGCCGATCCCGTACCAAAAACTCCTGCCTTCACGCAGCCACAACCAGATAAGATAGGCTCCGCCAAGTTCTGCTATCGCCGTAATAACAAAAAAGAGGATCGAGCGAACTGTTTCCATATTACTTATTGAATAGATCTTTTATCCGGTCTTTGGCTCCGTTCGGACCGGATAGAATAAAACTGACGGTACGGTCGCCTGCATTCACCTGTATTGAAAAGGACAGAAATGAGCAGCATTCTTTTTCAAGCAGAATGAAATCGGCCAAAAGCAAAAGGGAACAATCTGAAAATGGCAGTTCATAAGAATAGCCTGACGGTATTTCTTGAGTTTTGATGACCGCTTCCCTAAAACGGTCAAGCAACATCGCTTCTCGCACCCGGAACTCTGCATCGTTGAGATGACAGGCCACAGGTATAACAGCTCCATTGTCCGTCTCAGGCATATTGAAACCATATCACAACCGACATTCCATGGCATGAACAAGTGATTCGTCATTTGATCAGCTTAATGGATCTCATCACTGATCTGGGCAGATATGTGTGTTTGGGCTTCATTGATGCGAGCTTATATCTTAAAATAGTTATCTATGGAATGAACCGTCTTTATATCGTGTTGGGGCGTAACGTATTTCTTGTTTAATAGCGCCTGTTCGTTCCGAAGGTTTATTTATGCCGATCTACGAGTATTTATGTAAACAATGCGGTGCCAGGCTGGAAAAGCGTCAAAACGTTTCCGATCCGCCGCTCGAAATATGTGAAAAATGTGGCGGGCCGCTGGAAAAACAGTGGTCGCTTTCAGGATTTCAGTTCAAAGGGGCAGGGTGGTACGTAACCGATTATTCCAACAAACAGTCTGCCGCTACAGGATCGCCGGAAAAAAGTTCAACGACCGAATCAACCGTAGCTCCAGAAACTGCATCAAAGCCAGCAGGTGACACCGGTTCAAATTCTTCGTCTGGCTCATCAGAAAAGAAACAGGATAAATGAAAATATCCGTTAAGCTCTTCATTTTCTTAGGCTTGCTAACATCGGCAACGAACATTGCGTCTGCGCAATCCAGACATAATGCGCGAACTGGCGATATTGAAGGAACTGTGCTTACGGTGACGGCAACCCGTTCTGACGGAAAAACAGATCCGATCAGACTGGAAAATCTTTTCCTGTATGAGAATGGGGTCGAACAACGCATCCGCAATCTATCGTTTGACCCGTCACCTTCCAGAATAGTTCTTCTTGTGGACAATTCTCAGACGCTACCCACTGACCTTGAAAAATTAAAGTCCGCAGCGATGGAATTTGCCTATGAGATATTTGATGGAGACCAGCTTTTTGTCATTGCTTATGATGAAAAGCCGGAAATAATCCAGGAATGGACCGACAGCGCGGACAAAATGAAGCAATCTTTCACTACATTTAGAAAGAAAGGAAATCCGCATCTGTTTGACGCCATAAACTCAGCCTTAAAAGAGATCTTGATCCCATTAATGCCGGGAACCAGAAAGACGGCCATTGTTGTCATCGGAGACGGGCTTGACCGTGGCAGCACATCCACCTTTGACCAGGTGCTTGCAGAACTGCAGTTCTATAATGTGTCTGTCTATTCGTTGCAACTGCCTGACCGAACAGGCGGTGCTTACCGGCGGAATATGCCAAAACCTGGAGCGGTCATCTCTCAGCTCACCGAAGGAACGGGCGGTCTGGCATTCCCTTTTGAAGAGTCACAGCAAGCTGCAAAGATGATATGCGACGAACTTCGCAGCAATCGCTATTTGCTTTCATATTCTCCACTTAATACTTCTACCTATAATGCCAAACGCGTCTTTCTAATGGCGGATGAAGGCATCTCTGTCAGAACTAAAGCTTTCCAGCCGCCTAACATCAAATAAAGTTCCTTTATTCTGAAGAAAGAGTTTATCAACCCTGCTGACACTCATTGGCGGTATTTGTGCTAAACTAATTTCCAACAGCGATTCTCTCTATTTTTTCGGAGCCTGATCGACCGTGAGTGATTCAAACAACAATCCAGGACCGCCGCCGGACGATTTTTCAAAGACCGTTCCGAATCTTAATCGGCGCGATGATTTTGATAATGTCGATTGGGATAAGACCAATTACAATTTTCCAAAACAGCCATCACCCGATGAATGGGGAAAAACGATAACGAACATCCCGCCGATAAACACCGGTGCTCCTGATTTTGGGAAGACCATATCACCGGGAAGTCAGCCAAACTCTGATTGGAGCGCTACACACGCAGCTTCAGGCGGCATCCCTGACACAGACTTTGGCACGCCATCAGGTGAAAGCGACTACGGAAAGACAACTCCTTACTTTCAACTACCGGAAACCGAAAGGTTGAAATATCAAAATCTGCCTCCGACACCAACAGAACAAGCCGAGCAGGAGGAAAAGGAAAAGCAAGGCGGTATTCCCGGTTGGGTTTGGGTAGTTGCCGGAATGGTCTCAATGTTCATGTTTGCCGTTCTGGTACTGCTGGTGGTCTATCTCTGGTTCATGCCGGCTACCTCGTTTCAAATAACGCTCAAAAAGGCTCCGGCTGGCAGTGATATTCGTATAAATAACGTTTCGTGGGGCGTTACCAACCCTGACGGTTCTAGGCAATTCACGAACCTGAAGGTTGAGCGAAAAACACTGACAATAATTCATCCAAGCTATGAATGCGACACGATGATAGTTGAAGGCAGAAACGGCATCAACGAAGAGGTGAGCGCCAATTGCCGAGAGATCCCGGTAAAGAGCACGGATGATTGCGGAAACATCGGCCTTGGCGAAGAGGACAAGGCAGAACGCTGCTATCGAGCCGCCCTTGAGGCTCTTCCTGATCCTTTTACTCCGGAAGATCTGGTAAAGGCTCTGAATATACTCATCATCAACTTTGAAAGCGGAAAATATGACATTCCGTCTCGGCGTTTGGACGCTCTGAAAAAAGGAGCCAGTTTCATCCAGAAACTTCCTCCGACCGTAGTTCTGGAGATCGGGGGACACACGGACAACGTGGGCAGCGATGCAAATAATCAGACCTTATCTGAAAATAGAGCAGGTGCGGTCAAAGATGTTCTCGTAGGGTATGGTGTAAGACCGGAAGTTTTCAAGACAAAAGGCTATGGCCCGACAGTGCCAAAAACTACAAATGATACCGATCTCGGGAAATTCTATAACAGACGCATAGAATATCAGATCGTTAAGTAGCGGGTCAGACGGCAACCGGTGCAGCTATCTTTCCGTGAGACTGATAGTTATTCAGTTTCAAATTCTCATATTTGAAACTGAGCAAACCCTCGAGACCTTTTAACTGATCTGCATTTTCAAATTCCAATTGCGGCAGCGGCAATGGTTCACGCGACAATATTTCATTGACCTGATCAAGGTGATTCGAATAGATATGCAGGTCACCGAAAGTGTGTATGAAATCGCCGGCTTGCAATCCGCAGACTTGTGCCACCAGATGTGTCAGTAAAGCATAGCTGCTGATATTGAACGGCACGCCCAGGAATGCGTCAGCCGAACGTTGGTATAGTTGGCAATGAAGCGTCTTCCCGTCTTCGACCTTGAACTGAAACAGCGTATGACACGGCGGCAGGGCAACATCATCACATGTTTCCGGATTCCATCCCGTGACGATCAGGCGTCGTGAGTTCGGGTTCGATTCTATCTCCGTTATCAGCCGTTTTATCTGGTCAATACCATCCTTTACCGGATAAGCACCGCCAAATGACCGCCAAAGATATCCGTAGACCGGCCCAAGATCACCTTTTTCCCTGCGAAACCTCGCAGTCTGATCTTCCGTCGCCCATTCTTCCCAAATATCGACGCCGCGAGCCTGAAGGTCGTCTTCATTGGTGGATCCACTCAGGAACCAGAATAATTCCTCAGCAACCCAGCGAAACGGTACACGTTTTGTCGTGACTATCGGAAAGCCTTCACGCAGGTCAAACCTCGTCTGATAGCCAAACGTCGAGATCGTCCCGACGCCGGTACGGTCATCGTGCCGAGTGCCGTTATCCAAAACGTGCCTGAGAAGGTCGTGATATTGCCTCATTACGAACAATTGTAAATGGTTAATAGATAATTGTTAATCGCGGTAGCCGGGTATTTCTAACGGCAAAAGTAATTATCATCTCTTTCTTTTCACTTTTTACTTGTTTCGGAATAAGTTATAGGTGCTGTATGAATATATTGAAGTAAGATATATAGGGTTAACAATTGTCGATTAACCATTTACAATTAACTTCTTTGGTTTATGACACAGGAACTTGAGATCAGCTTTAACAGCCCGCAATGCGGATGGATGTCCATTGGCTTTGACGACGGCGTGAACGAGTTTCACACAACCACGGCTCATGCGCCGCACGAACGCGCTCTGCCGGAATTGATGAACATCCTGACGGCTTTGGCTGGCAGTGACGGCGACGCGCGGGAATATACATTGAAATGGAACCGCGACCCTGAGGAATTCGATTTCCGCTTTGTTCGTGATGGCGAAGGACTTTTACTTGAGATATATCAATACCCAACTGATGAACGCGACGTAACCGAGCGCGAACTGGTATATTCTTACAATGGCCCGATCAGCACGGTCTTGTCGGCCTTTGCTGAAACATTTGATCAGCTTTATGCCGACCGGGAAACGGATGAGTTTGAGTTCAACTGGCGCCAGCCGTTTCCATATCATGAATTTGAGGAGTTCAAAACCAGGTTGTCAATGTAGACCGTGACTTCCTGAAATAAATTATTTCATCTTTGTCTTAAGGCTCATGACAGAGCGTCATCATTGCCAAAGATCGCAATACTATAACAATGAAAGAACGACTATTGGATTTGCTTGCATGTCCCAAATGTGGCGGAGATATTCTTTTGGCATATGCAAACAAATATGAAGAAAAAGAGATAATGGAAGGTGTTCTCACATGCAAAAAATGTGAGCGCGAATATAAGATCGAACGCGGTATTCCGCGTTTTGTTGATCTTAATAAGATAGAACCGGACAAAGCCGCGACAGCCGAGAATTTTGGCTGGCAGTGGACAAACTTCACGCAAGAGGATCCGCGATATAATGATCAGTTCCTCGGATGGATAAAGCCTGTAACGAGCGACTTTTTCAAGGACAAGGTCGTCCTTGAAGGAGGATGCGGCAAAGGCCGTCATACAAAACTGGCTGCTCTTTGGGGAGCAAAAGAGGTTGTCGGGATTGACCTAGGAGACGCCGTTGAATCGGCCTTTGCTTTAACTCGAGACCTTCCCAACGTTCATATCATTCAGTGTGATATTTTCAAGCTTCCGTTAAAAAAGGTGTTCGATTACGCATTTAGCGTCGGTGTACTTCATCACACGCCAGATCCGGAAGAGGCATTTCTCTCTGTTGCATCAAAAGTAAAAAAAGGCGGGAACATATCGGCCTGGATCTATGGCGCGGAGAATAACGGATGGATAACAAGTTTCGTCAATCCCGTCCGCAAAAAGATAACCTCTAAGATGAGCCACAAGGTTCTTTATCACCTTTCGAAACTTCCGACTGTCCCATTGCTGTTGGGGACGAAGTTAATATACCGACCGCTGAATGCCGTCGCCCCCCAACTTGGCAAAAAGCTTTTTTACAATGATTATCTGAATCATCTCGGCACTTTTGGCTGGCGCGAACAGCACTGCATCGTATTCGATCATCTGGTCGCTCCCACTGCCTTCTATATACCAAAAGAAGAATTTGAAAAATGGTGGGAAGATCTTGACGCCGAAGAAGTGCAGATAGCTTGGCACAACAGCAACAGCTGGTGTGGGTTTGGCAAGATAGTTTAAGCAGAAGCGCGAGGCCGAAGCGTCTTATGAAACAGCGACACCTATCGCCACTGTTTATTTTACTTACTTCCGCAATGCTTTTTTCCTGTACTGCCGCTGATTCCTATTCTGGTTTAATGCGGGATAACTTTTGGGGAAATGACGAAAATAATGATCTTCCAGCCGCGTGGGAAAGCGTTTGCGTTCCCGACCCCGATAAATGCGGCAGCACTCATTTTTCGGTTAACGATGACCATTATTTTGTTGATTTCCAGCTGTTTGATACAGAAGAAGAAGCGGCTGCAGCATTTGAAAAAGAACGTCGGAGTTCGTCCGATGACATTCGCAACGGCGACATACAGGATGCCGCCGGAAGGCTGGTTGGGCAAAAGACCATCTTCAGGCGACAGGAAAAACAAGAAACAATTCGTTATGCATTGGTTTGGACACGTGGAAAACGGTTAGCTATAGTGACCGCCGAAAAACTCGAATCTATAAACGCTTACGAAACTGACCGAGGCATGTGAAACGCTTTCCGTCTCCGTGATTCTGCTGTGAGCTACACTAATGAAATTTGATCTGGGAATAGAAAAAAAATACCGCCGATCGGTCGAGGACGCTTTGGACACGATCATAGCAAGCGGCACGGACGAGCAGCGAAGAATCGCAACGCTCATTCTTGACTCAGAAATGGAGGTACGTGTAAAGCCGGTAAGCGTTGTCAAAGCCTCGGGCGTCACGGGCCTGATCGATGCGTCAGCAACGAACGAAAAGATCACCGAAGGGCGATTAGGCCTGCGAGAATCTTTGGGCGAGATTTATATCGCCATTGCCGAGGAAACCATAGATACCGGTGGCCAACGCGGCTGCGAAGGAACGCTTGTTCACGAAGGCCGTCACGCATATGATTTTGCTCTGACGATCCAGAGCTTTTCTGAGGCTGATATGAATCCGCTGAGCATTTACGACCCGACGCTTTTTGAACTTGAATGGAACGCTCACACGATCTCAGGTGAATACATGCTCTGCATAAGCAAAGATGAGTATCTGGACGAAGGCTTGCAATTGATGATCCTCGGCAGAAGCAGTGAAAGTGGGTTATGCCATGTTGATCATGAAGGCATCCAACGCCGCCTTAAAGAAAGTTACGGATTGGAGCGCACAGAAAATGAAGGCCCGTTGACCAGCAAACTTCTCGGGCTTGAACAAAAATAAACAATTCTTCGAACTCCTTTTAGTAAAGATTTTGCTGGATATAGTTTTTTGACGCCATTTTTGGTCTTCGGTTTATAATAGTTACTGAGCTTCATACCGTATGGCTCATCGCAGACGTTAAGAGTTTTATTCATAATGAACCGATCCCCCTTAAAAATAGTCCTGATTATGCTGTGTGCCGTATATGTGAACGGCCAGAACAGCCCGCAGCTAACGGCTCAAGACCACTTTAACGAAGGAATGCGGCTCGCTCGAGAGAACAGGATTCAAGAGGCTCTTGATGCATTTGAACGAAGTGCTGCCTTAGAGAACACACAACCTGCGGTATATGCAAATATAGGAAATGCCTCACTCACATTAAAAAAATATGATAAAGCTGAAAGCTCCTACCGCTCAGCCCTAAGATTGCTTCCTGACGAGCCAATATTTCATTCAAACCTCTGTATAGCACTCAGTTTCCAAAGAAAACACGATGAAGCGGTTCGATCGTGCCAGGAAGGCGTGCGGCTTGCTCCTGGATCGGACACGGCGTACTCGATGCTTGTCACCGCGATGGAGATGGCCGGCCGCAATGATCAACAGCTTAGAAGTGCAATAGAAGTGGCCTTGAACAGATTTCGCAGCAGCGAGATCATCTTGGCTCAGGCCGCAGATCTTTATATACGGCAAAAACGTTATTCGATTGCCGCTGGCTTGCTTGAGTCTCTCACGTCCATCAAACCCGAGGTTGCGAAGTATCATGGAGTGCTTGCCGAAGTTTACTTGCTCCTTGGAGAAGATATTAGATCGCTCGGATCCGCTAGAACAGCTCTCCGTCTAGACCCAGTAAGCCCATATGGAAATTATGCAATGGGTCGGATCTTTTTCGAACTGGGTCAACATGACGAAGCAGCTGAATCTTTTTCAAAAGTTGCCAGCAATGACCCGAGGCTTAGCAATTCATCATATTTTCAAGCGGTCAGCGAATCACGACGCGGGCGTCATGAAGCCGCTGTCACGCTATTACAGACGCTAACTGAGCTTGAATCGAACAATTTAGTTTATATGCTTCAGTTGGCCAGCGACCTGAGCACACTGCGTCGAAGAGATGAGGCTGAAAATTATTACCTGAAGATACTTGATATAGACCCTCATAACGTTGAGGCACTTTCGGGGCTTGGCATGTCATATATGATGGGTGCCAGATTTGATGAGGCCATTAGATATTTTTCCAAGGCATCAGAGCTCAAGCCAGAAAATGAACATCTCGCTATGTTTCTAAGGGTAGCTCGTGGACGACAGGTCTTGACAGCACAGATACCAGAAATGACACGATCTGCCAATGCCGATCGTACGAATGTGGGTAAGCGGCTGGAGTTGATCAGAGTGCTTGCTGCAGCAAATAGGATAGAAGAGGCGGAAAAGTATATTAGCGAACTTTATGCACTTGACCCTCAAGATCCGGCCATATATCAACTGTTAGGTGTCAGCCTAGCCGAATCAGGGCTGACCGACATGGCGTTTGACGCTTACACGACCTCGAACAAAAAGCGAGAGAATCCTGCAGCCTATCTGGGATTAGCCGGAATCCATTCGGGACGAGGCGAAACCGATGCCGCTCTTTCCGCATACGCAAAGGTGATAGAAATGAAACCCGATTCTCCGAATATTATAAAGGCATATGCGGACCTGCTGCGGATAAGCGGCAAAAGAAGAGAAGCTCTTGAGATGTACAAACGGTCGCTTTCTTTATTGGCGAACAACGCACCGGCATTGTTTCAGGCGGGAATGCTTTCTATGAAGCTTGGTGAAAGAGACAACGCGGTTTTGTACCTCGAATCTCTACGCCCTCTGGATAATTCATTGGCTCGCATTCTAGATAGATGTCTAGCGATGCGAATTTGGTAAAAATCACTAAAGCATGTAACGTCCCTCTATTTGCATTGCCACATTCGCCGGCTTCTGGGAAAATATTTTTGGCGTATTAATAAATAAATGACAACGACCTTGCCACGAGAAATGCAGCAGCACACCTACGCGATAATGGATCGGGTAGAAGATAGCCATTGGTGGTATGTTGGGCGACGGGCCATTCTCGAGACTTTCTTAAAACAAATAGACAGCTCTCTTGTGGTAGATCGGTCGTCGACGAATATTCTTGATATCGGCTGTGGCACAGGAGCAAATCTAGAACTTCTTTCACATTATGGGAATGCCGAAGGCGTTGATGTTTCTGACGATGCTTTAGAGTTTTGCCGCAAAAAAGGTCTGAAGGTTCAAAAGAGTCCGGCAGAAACACTTCCCTTTACTGATGAGGCGTTTGAAATCACTACTGCCCTTGACGTGGTTGAGCATCTTGATGACGACATTTCTGGCTTAAAAGAAATGCTTCGTGTTACTAAAACGGGAGGCTACTCGCTCATTTTTGTTCCCGCATTTATGTGGCTGTGGGGCGTTCAGGACGATATATCGCATCACCGCATCCGTTACACCCGCAAGCAGATTGTCGAACGTCTAGAGCAAGTAGGTTTTGTTGTCGAACGGGCTTCGTACGCAAATTTTACGTTCTTCGCACCCGTTCTTGGCGGTAGGACTTTTATGCGTCTAACAGGGATTAAACCTGAATCAGAAAATCATGTGAACATTCCCGCTCTCAACGGGTTTTTCGGCAAAATATTCTCAGCAGAACGCTTCTGGCTCAAGAAGTTTAATTTTCCATTCGGCGTGTCTATAGTCGTCATTGCCAGGAAGCAAAGCTAGAAACGCGAGCAGTGGCGAGTGTGTACTTACCCTGGAATCGCAGAAACACACCTCACACAGTAATGAAGAGATCCGATCGCGTCCTGTCATTTGAAATTTGTGTCGATTCGGTCGAATCGGCCATCGCCGCACAGGATGGCGGAGCGGACAGGGTTGAGCTATGCGACAACCTTTTTGAAGGCGGCACGACCCCGAGTTTTGGTTCGATCGCGATGGCTCGTGAAATGTTGAGCATCAAGCTCCATGTCATCATCAGGCCTCGCGGCGGCGACTTTCTTTACACCGACGCCGAATTTGAAATAATGAAACGCGACATCGAGGCCACAAAAAGACTCGGAGTTGACGGCGTTGTGATCGGCCTTTTGAACGCTGACGGCAACATAGACGCCGAGCGCACCCGCGAACTTGTGTCTCTCGCACGACCGATGTCGGTCACTTTTCATCGTGCATTTGATGTATGCCTAGACCCTTTTGAAGCTTTAGAAACTCTCATAGATCTCGGCATTGACCGAGTTCTTACATCCGGTCAAAAACCGACAGCGACCGAAGGTGCGGAAATGATCGGCAAGCTTGTAAAACAAGCCGACGACAGAATTATCATCATGGCATGCGGCAGTCTCGACGATGCGAACATCGCTGATGTCATTTCGGCAACAGGCGTTAAAGAGCTTCACTTCACAGCTTTTGAAACCATTGAAAGCGCTATGCAATATCGAAATGATGCTGTTGCAATGGGCAGCGACAACGCGGGTTCGGAGTATATTAGAAATGTAACAAGTGCTGAAAAAGTAAAGAGGATCATCAAAGCGGCACAATGATAGAAGATTTTTATTGTGAAGAGGTTTTCAGCGGCAAAACGCCCGTCGATAAGGTATTAGAGACCGAGAATGTCTTGGCTTATCACCACACGCGGCCTTTCTGGCCTGTGCATATCGTCGTTGTGCCAAAACAGCATGTGGCATCTGTTTTGGAACTGGAAAATGACTTGCTCATTGAACTGTTTGATGTGATAAAACAGGTCGCCGCAACGGTCTATCAGGAAACAGGAGCCGCCCGCGTACTCACCAACCTCGGTGAATATCAGGATTCAAAACATCTGCATTTTCACGTGAATTCCGGTGAGCAAATAAAGTAATGTTTAACCGCAAAGACGCGGAGTTTTTAATAAGATTTTCACACGATCAAAGACTTCTGCTCTATCCGTTCCTTGCTTTGCTCTGCGTCTCAGTGCCTCTGCGGTAAATATTTCTACAACCAGCTTTTGGATTCGAACACCTTCCCCTTCGGATGCTGAGAATTTGTTACCGAATAAGTAAAGCCTTTTTGGATGGCGAAAGCTCCTATCTCACCTTTTCTGGATAGAGCAAGAAAGCCTACCTGCATTTCTTTTGCCTTAGCTGGGTCGCGTTTTACTATACGGCGAATTGCCTCGCGGCAGGCTTGTTCAGGCGAGCGGCCCGAGCGCATTTGCTCAATGACTGTATGCGTTCCGCAGATGCGGATGACCTCTTCCCCGACGCCTGAGCTTGTTGCAGCTCCGACCTCATTATCAACGAAAAGCCCGGCCCCGATGATCGGCGAATCGCCAACCCTGCCACGCATCTTAAACCCCATTCCACTGGTCGTGACCATGCCGGAAAGGTTGTTTTTCGCGTCCATCGCAATGGTTCCCATCGTGTCATGATTGAACGTCCCGTCATCAAAAACATACGGAGCAAATTGGCGAGAGACGGAACCCGGTTTTGCGTTCTCTATATTTATTACCGGTTTGTATTCTGATTTTTCCAGCCATTTCTTCCATTCCTTTTCTGCGTCGGGCGATAGTTTACCGCTTTCCAGGGGAAAGCCGTTCTCGATCGCAAACTGCTGTGCTCCTTCACCCGAAAGCAGAACGTGCGGCGTAGTTTCCATCACCTTTCTGGCAACAGAAACGGGATGCTTGATGCGTTCCAAAAAAGAAACGCCGCCGATATCGCCATTGCCGTCCATTATGCAGGCATCGAGCGTTACCTTCCCGTCACGGTCCGGATTTCCTCCAAGTCCGACACAGCAGCTAATCTCTTCTTCTGATGCACGGCCCGCAGTCTCAACGGCATCCAAGGCTCCTCCGCCTTTTTGTAAGAGCGGCCACGCAGCCGCGTTTACACGCACGCCGCCATCCCATGTGGAAACAATAACAGGAGGCTTTGCTTTCAGAGATGACGTGTTTCCGGCCATTTGACCCATTACCTTCTGTGAAAGGAAAAGAGGAATTCCTAGTAGCGGAAGCTGCAGAAAATTTCGTCTGTCTAACATATTACCTATTTAATTGGTCTTATCCAGTCTTGTTCTAACCGACCTGGTCTTTCGCCGTTGTCGTTTTTACCTTTGTCTTCCTCAATTTCCGTATCGGGAAATATGGTGTGCCTAATAAAGTAATTCTGCCCAATATCATTCTTCTGGATCTGAAACTGGCCATTTGGCTGTAATTTATGCAACTCATACGTGATGACCATCGGGTTGGTGACGCCGTGCGGATCTCCGGCAAAATTTGTCGCGACCGTGAAGCTATTCCCATCTGCGAAATCATAAAGTTTTGCTTCAAAATTGGTGCGGTATGCTCCAAAAAATGTCGCATGTTTTGTCTTAGCGTCATAGAACATCTGAGCACCGACACCACACATTAAACCCGTACACATCCAAGGCGACATTGTAACCGCTATTATGTCCTGTTCATAAAGTTGATAGAGTTTTATCTGATCCCATTTACCGATCAATTTAAGATCTAACTTGTTTTGCCCATCTGCGTCGTTAAGGCTTTTTTTATCATTCAGCGTTATGAGATGGCCATTGATCTTGATACTTGACCTGTCAGAACCAGGTTTGTCACCTATGTGATCGATCCATTCGACGATGTGATCTCCTATCCTTATTTTCTGTGTTTTCGATCTCCGCACCCCTGAATGTGTATTGTTGATAATTTGTCTTGCCGTTATTTCGTTACTAGTAAAATACGCATCAAGCCTCTCATAAATATACGAACCGCAATCCGTTGCAGCGTCCGTGACCTTCACTGTTTCGACACTTTGACCGATACACGATATGGAAAATAGTATAGAGACAAAGAGAATAAGTCCTTTCATATTTACATCTCACTCTTTATGGCTTCGAATAGCATTTATTCTTTGAGGAAATACGGGGCGACGGAAAAAGTTTACTCTGAAAACATAAAGAATGCGACTTACAATAAGCCGTAAGTTTTACATATAGCCTTCCCCTTGACCGTCCGCTTTTTTACGAAGCTACCGGTTACCTTGCGTATGAGGATATCATGACCTTGTTTTGTTTATTTGATCTAGTTTTGATATCGTTCGTATTGAAAAGTTTAATTTTGTTATTTCTCATCAAAACGGTATAGGTTCTGCTTAACGCAGATGAAAAGGGAATCGTGTGTAAATCACGAGCTGTCGCGCAACTGTAAGTAACGCGGTAATTTTCTGTCAATATATGTCCACTGTTCCTATGGAATGGGAAGGACGACGGAGAAGAGTTACAAGTCAGGAGACCTGCCTTTATCGAATTGGCGATGCTTTCGCGGAATAAAGCAGATGGTCACATCAACACCAACCCACATACTATATCTGGCGAGTCTTTATTCTTACATCGCATCTCCGTTCACTCTAACAGCAAGGAGCTGAAAGTATGCAAAGCAAGAGTATAAATGTCAGATTCGGCGTAATAGCCGCAATGATCTTAACGGCGGCGTTCTGTCGTTTGATCCCGCATCCGCCAAATTTTGCACCCATTGGCGCAATGGCCCTTTTCGGAGCAGCCCATTATAAAAGCAAGTGGGCTGCCTTTGGCGTACCCTTGCTGGCACTATGGCTTAGCGATCTGGTTGTCGTCAATGTCTTATATGCCGGCTACTACAAAACTTTCACGCTTTTCTACGGCGGATTTTATTGGGTTTACGGTGCTATCGCTCTGACGACGGTTCTCGGCTTTCTGATGCTGAAAAAGATAAACTTCGGAACGGTTGCCGGTTCTGCCATCGCGGCATCGCTGCTCTTTTTCATCATCACAAATTTTGGTTCATGGCCGGGAAGTTCACTATACACACAGGACCTAAACGGCCTGATAGCTTGTTACGTCGCGGGCATTCCATTTTTCGGTGGCACGTTAGCAGGAAATCTATTTTATGCGGCCGTCCTTTTTGGAGGATTTGCTCTGGCACAGCGCAAATTCCCGGTATTACGCCCGGCCGGTGCCGAAATATAGTGAATGATCTTCAGAACCGTATTGCCACAAGCGAAACTCGCATTTTCAAAGCCGTGTTTCCGAACACGACCAATCATTACGATACGCTCTTCGGCGGAACGGCTCTTTCTTTAATGAACGAGGTCGCCTTCATCACGGCGACCCGTTTTACGCGAATGCGTGTCGTTACCGTTTCGTCTGATCGTGTCGATTTTAAGCAGCCTATACCTGCCGGAACGATTATCGAGCTTGTAGGCCGCGTAAGAGATGTTGGACGTACCAGCCTGAAGGTGAGTGTCGATATCTTTATTGAGGAAATGTTCTCAGACGAACGGCAAAAAGCCATCAGCGGACTTTTCACATTGGTTGCCCTTGACGGATCGCATCAGCCGACACATATAAAATGACACCATCATGCAAAAACCAAAAGCTTTCATGAACTGGAGCGGAGGAAAGGACTCGGCTTTGGCTCTGCAAAGGGTTTTGAGAGACGACATTCTTGATGTTCGATATCTTCTGACTACTGTGAACAGCAAATGGCAGCGCGTTACTATGCACGGTCTGCGTCGGGAACTCTTACAACAGCAGGCAGCAGTAATCGGTATTGAGCTTATCGAGGTCATGATGCCTGATCCTTTGACGATGCAGCAGTATGAACATGAATTTGACCTTGCCTTGGAAAGATTGCTTGCAGAAGGTATAACACATTCGATCTTCGGTGATATTTTTCTTGCCGACGTTCGGGAGTACAGAGAAAAGCAGTTGTTGAAGAAGGGGCTTACGGGCGTTTTTCCTTTATGGAATATCCCGACTAAAGATCTGATGAACGAATTCTTCAGCTCAGGCATGGGAGCGGTAACGATCTGTACCGATGCCTCAAAACTCGACAAGCGTTTTTGCGGCAGAGAGCTGGATGCTGATTTTATTCACGACCTCCCGGACGGTGTGGATATTTGCGGAGAGAACGGAGAATTTCACACTTTTGTTCACACTGCATCTTTCTTTTCCCAGAACATTAGGTTCTCTACTGGCGACACGATCCTCCGCGACCTTCCTGGTCTAGACGATAAAGCATCCAGCCAGTTTTATTACTGTGACATCCTCCCCGAGCCTGATGGCTATGCTAACTCCTGAGTGTTGTATTATCATCATTCGATAAACTATGAAGATCTTGGTCACAGGCGGAGCAGGTTTTATCGGGAGCGCGGTCGTATGGCGGCTCAATGAGCTTGGGCATGACAACATCCTGATCGCGGATGTGATGGATGAAACCGATAAATGGAAAAATCTTGCACCTCTAAACTTCGCAGATTATATTGATGCCTATGACCTTTCTGATTCCTTGAAAAGCTATGCGGACATCGACGTAGTCTTTCATCTCGGCGCGTGTTCTTCGACAACCGAGACTGACTCGGACTACATGCTCCGCAATAACTATCAGTACACAAAAGAACTGGCGGAATGGGCGGTCGGCAACAATATACGTTTTATTTACGCCTCTTCAGCAGCAACATACGGCGACGGTTCTGCTGGAATGGCGGATGGCATTGACGGCCTGAACAAATTGCGGCCACTGAATGTTTATGGATATTCCAAACATCTGTTCGACCAATACGCGGCTAAAAACGGAATGTTTGAAAAAATAGTCGGGCTGAAATATTTCAACGTCTTTGGGCCGAACGAAGATCATAAAGATGATATGCGGTCTCTGGTCAACAAAGCCTTTGGCCAGATAAGCGAAACCGGAAAGCTAAAGCTTTTTAAAAGCGCGAACCCCGATTATGCTGACGGCGAATTTGGACGCGATTTTGTTTACGTCAAAGACGCTGTAGATATGACACTGCATTTTATGGAACGTCAGGATGGCGGACTTTTCAACGTCGGGTCAGGCAAAATGAACACATGGAACTCTCTGGCAGAGGCGATTTTCAATGCTCTTGATCTGCCGCGTAATGTTGAGTTCATCGATATGCCGATACATCTTCGCGACCGTTATCAGTATCACACCCAGGCAGACCTGACTAGAATCAGAAACACAGGCTATGAAAGACCAACGACCGACATCGACACCGCAGTAGCCGATTATGTCCGCAACTATCTGATACCAGGCAAACATCTGGGCGATTGACCGGAACGTTTTGTCCAGCGTCGATCATCTGGAATTTGATACAGAACTTTTCTTTGCGATTTCTTTGCGTGCTTCGCGGCTTGGCGTGACATCACGTTTCTTATGCAAAGACACAAGGTCGGTAAAGAAAGATAGCGGTATCGATCAATAATCGCTCCTTTTTGATTGAAACAGACCCGAAATGCCATCACATCTCTTAGCTTCCGAACTGCTAGATTTCGCAATCCCGATATGGGAAACCGAGCCTGCAATGAATGCGCAGGACGCATACAAATGGCTCTATCAGGCGACACGAGGTGCAGAACATGCTGTATCTGACAAAGAAAAGGCATTTGCCAGACTCGAAACAGAATGGAATGCACTCACACAACCCTCTGATGATGAACCGCTTTGGCAGCCACTTCGCCCTGATGGTTTGATCGGAAGACTGAACCTACGGCCGTTCAAAGCAACGGGCGGTTCGGTGATAGATCTGCAAAACGCTTTTCTGAACAGTTCCCTGGCGTTCGACAGTAACGGTGAGTTTCTTTATTCAGCCTGGATCGATCTTGGAGATCGTCTTTCTGCGTCTCCCTATGGAAACCTGAATATTACGGATTGGCGTGTTTTGGATGCAGAGCTGCAAACCCACGCTTTTCCTGCAATGGGCCACTCGCAAACATACAGACTTGCACATTCACCCGCGTATCGAATACTTGTTAATGTAGAAATGCAAATGCTGCTCCGACAGCCCGGCATTTGATGCTTATACATGTATCGTCTGTTGAGGGCGACTTAGAAAGACATCTGCGTTAAAATCACTCTATGCGTGAGATGCCGGGCGACATTAACGGCAATAGCGGAAACTGGAGCGGCAGGGTATTGCTGTGGGAAGAGCAGGCTCTTTTTATAGGAAATGCCGCTGATACCGTTTTGCATGAATCTCCGGCGATCAAAATATGTGTCTCGCTTGGTGAGGAGTTTTATCTGCTGACAGACGACCGGACCGATTGGAAACCCTATTCATCTGCGATAATTGCTCCCGGCCAATATCACGCGATCGACGGACGCGGACGTAAAATGGCAATGCTCATCACGGTTCCCGAGGCCGAGATAGCTCGTCCGCTAAATCACCTTTTTGACCACTCGGGCATTACCACTCTTTCCGTCGATGCCGTTTCATCCATTCGTGCATTATTCGGCGGACTGTCCGATCTTTCGGATGCGGACGAAGCTGTTTGCGCTCAAATGACCACGTTCATCGCTGATGATGTGGGCTCTAACGAAAGCCTGTTCATCGATCCGCGTATCGCAAAGAGCATTGAATGGATAAGGTCGCGTCGCGAACACGGCATTTCGGTCAAGGAGATCGCGGCCGGTGTCGATCTTTCTGAAAGCCGTCTTTCTCATCTTTTTTCAGAGAATGTTCGCGTTCCTGTCCGCCGATATTTATTGTGGCTTCGTTTGCGCGACGCTCTACACCTTTTGGCAGGCGGCGGGTCACTTACAGAAACAGCTTACGAGGCAGGTTTTTCCGATTCGGCTCATCTGACACGCACATTTCGCCAAATGCTTGGCATAGCTCCTTCGTCATTGATAAGAGAAAGTTCAATGCGTTCTTTTCTTGAATAGCAGAATCGTTCAATTCTTTTGTTAACACTTCGGACATAATTATTA
>JAHBSH010000003.1 GCA_019639215.1 Acidobacteriota bacterium | reverse complement strand
GGCGATACACAAAGAATTAGAACGCAAGATAAGTGAGTTTTTAGGCACAGAAGATACAATTTTATATACCTCGTGTTTCGATGCCAACGGAGGCTTGTTCGAAACTCTCTTGACCGATGAAGATGCCATCATTTCCGATGAATTGAACCACGCAAGCATCATCGACGGCGTCAGACTGAGTAAAGCTTCTCGTTATCGTTATAAAAATAACGATATGGCAGACCTCGAAAGCAAACTTCAAGAAGCAAGTTCCGCACGGTTCAAGATGATCGCCACAGACGGCGTGTTTTCTATGGATGGCTACATCGCGAACCTCGCAGAAGTTTGTAACCTCGCCGAAAAATACGATGCACTTGTCATGGTCGATGATTCGCATGCCGTAGGATTCATGGGCAAAAACGGAAAGGGAACTCACGAACACTGCGGAGTAATTGACAAGATAGATGTTATTACCGGAACTTTGGGCAAGGCTTTGGGCGGAGCTTCAGGCGGATATACCAGCGGCAAAAAAGAGATAATAGAATTGCTAAGGCAGCGTTCGCGGCCGTATCTTTTCAGTAATTCGGTCGCACCGCCGATCGTCGCCGCTTCAATAGCTGCTATCGATCGTTTAATGGCTTCGACGGAATTAAGAGACCGTCTGATGGATAACACAAAGTACTTTCGGGAAAAGATAACGGCTATCGGGCTTGAAGTTTTGCCGGGTGAACATCCTATAGTGCCGGTGATGTTTGGCGAAGCCGGACCTGCTGTTAACACAGCCGAACTGCTGCTGGAAAAAGGCGTGTATGTAATTCCATTTTCCTTCCCGGTAGTTCCTAAAGGCAAAGCTCGCATCCGCACACAAGTTTCTGCCGCTCACTCTAAAGAAGACCTTGACTTCGCAGTAGAAAAATTCGCCGAAGCAAAAGCCGCATTATCTATCTGAATAGGGGTTTCGGAATAAAATATCTTAATGACCTTCAAAAAGATCTTCGACTCAATTTTCGACCTGGCGTTAGCTTTATTCGCATCCATAGTTTTTAGTATCTTAATTGAGATATTTATTTTGTCCGTTGTTTATTCGTTAAGCAAAACTCCGCATTTTAACCTTGCGATAACTTTGATAATAATCGCGTTCCAGTACAAAAGGATAAGAATATGGCAATGGGAGATATTAGCCGGAAAGATCGTTTTCCAATTGCTAATGGTCTCTTTCTTTATGGCATTTATTATCGGCATATTTGGTTATGGCCGTCCACATGTCCTACTGATGGTAGCAGTTGTTCTTCTCACCTTTCTGCCGATACTTATCTTCTTTTGTGCATATAACATCTGCAGCAAGTTTTTCCCGGAAAGCAATTTTGTAAAGCAGGTGCAAGATATGGTGATTAGGGCGAGACGTGTCGGATTATTTGATTGAACTATTAGACTATAAATGAAATTTCACGATCTAAGAGAAAAGGCTTTGGATATTTTAGATGCGGTTGCCATTGCCGCTGCCTATGGGCTTGCAACACAAGTTTTATTCTTTGTATTTCTCTTCGGTATTAGAAATGTTCCGATCATAGTTGCCATACTTACGTTATTCGTTTTGCCGTTCCTTGTTTCAGACCTCAAACGATTGATGTGGGAAGTAATAATCGTTCGTATATTCCTTATATTTATAATGTGCGGTATTGTAACCGGTCTTGTGATCGCTTCGTTAGGCTATCCGCGTCCGACAAATACTGAGATAATGATCGGTTTTCTTTTGACTTTTCCACCTGTCATTATATTTTTTGCCGCCTACAAAATATCTAAAATATATTATCCGAGTGGAAACTTCGTCAAACGTGTCAAAGCCATCAGTATCGGTGCGAAAAGTATCGGAGTTTGGGGAAAACATTAAGAAAGATGAATATTGAGTAAACTTATCCGGACATAAAATTAGTACAGGAACATGTTCGATCCATTAGGTCATAGTTCCGTGAGAATGGGAAAAAGGGTCGATTTTATGCAAATTTTTAACACATTTGTTTTCGTCACCTTTTATGACATAATGACGCAATCCGAAAGATCATTAAAATTTATGAGAATCGACTTGATTAAAAGAAACGTTCTAGCTTTAGCTATCACCATTTTATTCGCCTTTGCGTTTGTCGGATGTTCGGGGTCAAATCTGACGGTTGTGCCAATAACGGCTCCGTGGGACAAAATGGCACTCCCGATCGGCCAGAAAGATATTGTTCATAAGAGCAGCGAGACTGAGTTGGGCGTTGTCGCCTATGATCCACCCGCCGGTCTGTTTGAGAGATATATTAAAGCTATCGAAGCCAGCGGCTGGGAGAGAACGAGTGTCGGACCTTCGGGCGATATGGTCAATTTTAAGAAAGACGGCAAGAAGATGAATTTTATGTATTTTAACAATAGTGACGAGGGCTATTACAGCATTTCGTTTGTGATCGATTAGTTAGAGTTACATCCGCAGCATTTTACAGGTGTCATCAGATATAAAGGGGAAGAGCGCGCGAAGTTGCCGACTCTTTTTACTGTCAATGCTTTGATTTGGTCATGGAAATGAGATGGAAAAGGCCCCGCCGGAATGACGGGGCCTTTTCCATAACAAGAGCAGCTTTCCATATACTATGCAGCGGCTTGCTGCTTGTTGGATATCGCTTCTTTCGCCTTGCCGGCTATTGCCGTAAATGCCTCGGGCTGTTTTACTGCGATGTCAGCAAGCGATTTACGGTCAAGTTCAATGCCAGCCAGATCAAGGCCGTGAATGAGTTGTGAATACTTGATGTCATTCAGCCGGCAGGCAGCATTGATGCGGACGATCCACAGCTTGCGAAAATCACGCTTTTTCAACTTACGTCCTGTGTATGCGAAATTCAGGCCTCGCTCAACAGATTCTTTTGCCGAGCGGTACAGCTTTGATTTTGTCCCGCGATAACCCTTGGCGAGGGCTAATATCTTTTTGCGCTTTTCGGTGCGCTTATTACCACGTTTTGCTCTAGGCATAATTAACTCCTTTCAGTAGTTCAAATGATGAATTTCGAATTATGAATGATGAATTCCTGTCTATTCATCATTCTGTGTTCATCATTCATAATTTGTTAGTCTCTTCCGTAAGGCAGCATTTTTTCAACGCGTTTCTGGTCGCCTTCTGAAACCAATGTGTCAATATCAAGGTTACGTTTACGTTTATTAGTTTTCTTCGTCAATATATGGCGAGCATGCGAATGTCCGCGCTTGAACTTGCCTGAGGCAGTCGAGCGAAAACGCTTTGCGGCGCCTTTATGTGTCTTTAGTTTTGGCATATTCTCTCTCCTAAACTTTACTTGTCCAAACTTCTGATCGCAGCTTCAACTACGGGAAGCGACCTTGCAACAGACTCTGCGTCTATTGTTTCCATTGAATCATTAGCTGTATGGATGGTCTTCATTACGTTTGGAAAATCTTTTTCTTCCAGTTTTTCGCCTTTCAGCATTCTTACGATGTTTGCCGGCTCACCATTTGGAAGCAGACTAAACGAATAAGATTCGACCGAGGCGGCAAAACTCCGATGATCACTCGCCGGATATTCCGGACCGATCAAATAGGCGAAATTGAACTTTTCAGCAGAAGCTTTCAAACCTTTTACGAACTCACTCTCGTCATTGGTGGAGTAAAGCCACAGCGAATCGCCTTTGCCGAAAATATCAAAATTTATATAGATATCAGGTAAACGGCCTTCTTTGTCCTTACGGTCGTTCACATATACACGTGAACCAACAAGGCCTCTTTCCTCAGCATCCCAAAAGGCTGCCTGAAGGCGATAGTTCTTTAACGGCGAAGCCTTAAATGCTTTCAATAGAGCAAAAACCGCTGCTGTGCCGGAAGCATTGTCCAAAGCTCCGATGCCGACGTTGACCTTGTCCAGATGAGCACCTATCAGGATGGTCTTTTTTGCATCCTTATTTGGTATCTCCGCCAGTACATTCGTACCGTTAATCATGGCATCACCGCGGCCTTTCTGTGAAAAACCTTCGGTCGAAACGCGAATATTCAGCTTCTTAAGTTCGTCCGTAACAAACTTAACGCGAGCCTCGTTGTCGGCACTCGATGACATTTTTTGGACAAATGCCCTATATTCATCGGCAGAATAAGCCGATCGCGTAGCTGTGCCTTGTGCTGCAACGGCTATTGCCATCGCTAACACCGTGATCAGCATGCCTATGGTTCTTGATCTAAGATTCTTGCTCATCATTTACTGCCTCTGCCGGTTTGGCGGCCGGTTTCTTATCAGCTGTCTTTGTCTTTTTCGGGACAAATATCGTGAACATCTGATAGCCTTCCATTTTAGGTGCTACCTCGACATCAGCCAGATCTACGAGGTCTTCGGTCAACTTAGCCAGTATTTTTGCACCCAGCTCACGGTGAGACATCTCTCTGCCGCGAAATGCGATGGCAGCTCTGACCTTGTCACCATCCTCAAGCCATTGCCTGGCGTGTTTCATGCGATAGCCATAGTCATGGTCGTCAGTTCCAGGTCGAAACTTTATCTCTTTTACCTGAACAGTGACCTGTTTCTTTTTGGCCTCATGAGCTTTTTTCTTTTGCTCATACTGAAACTTGCCGTAATCGATCAGCCTGCAAACCGGCGGCTTTGCATTCGGTGCGATCTCTACCAGATCTACCCCGCGATCACGTGCCTCGCGTATTGCGTCGCGCGTATCCATTATGCCAAGCGTTTCGCCGTCCTCAGTTACTACGCGCACCGACGGAACCCTGATTCGTTCATTCGTGCGGTGCAGCGGCTCACGCTGACGCGGCCTGAAATTTCGTCCACCAAATCTTCTAGCGATAAGAACCTCCCGGTTTTATATACGATCTCAGAGTGCCCGCAGATCTCTCTGCTGTATCAGCATCTCCTTGAACTCTTCCAGAGACATTTGCCCAATGTCTCCCTGTTTGCGTTCACGCACAGCTACTTTTCCCTCTTCCAGCTCTTTATCCCCAAGGATGAGCATAAAGGGAACCTTTTGCAGCTGAGCATCACGAATTTTGGCACCGATCTTGTCGGACCGCAAGTTTGCTTCAATACGAAAACCCGCATTCTTCAGGTCTTTGACGATCGATGACGCATATTCGTTAATGCGGCCGGTGATCGGCAGCACTGCAACCTGTACAGGAGCAAGCCATAAAGGGAACGCCCCAGCATAGTGTTCGATAAGAACACCAAAAAATCTTTCTATTGAACCGAACAACGCACGATGTATCATCACCGGGCGATGTTTCAGATTGTCCTCGCCTGTGTATTCAAGCTCAAATCTTTCCGGCAGATTGAAATCAAGTTGAACAGTACCGAGCTGCCATATGCGTCCGATGGCGTCCTCGATCTTGATGTCTATTTTCGGGCCGTAGAAAGCAGCTTCGCCCTCGATCCTTTCATATGGAATACCGCGTTCGCGAAGGGCATTGGCAAGCTGTTCCTCAGAACTGCTCCAATCTTCATCAGCGCCAAGATAACCTTTGTTCTCGGCATCGCCACGAACGGAAAGTTCAAATTTGACCTTGTCAAATCCGTATATCTCCAACACCTTGATCGCAAAATCAAGACAATCAGAAACCTCTGTCTGAACCTGATCCGGCCGTACGAAAAGATGCGCATCATCAACCGTAAATCCGCGTACGCGCATCAGTCCGTGCAGCGTTCCCGACAGCTCGGCACGGTAAACCGTTCCCATTTCCGAATATCGCTGCGGAAGGTCACGATACGATCTTGGCGACGACTTATAGATGCCGATGTGGAACGGACAGTTCATCGGTTTCAGCCGATATTCTTCGTCCTCTATGCTGGTCGGAGCGTACATCGAATCGGCATAGTTGCCTTCGTGGCCGCTTGTGACCCAAAGCTCACGTTTGGCGATGTGCGGCGTAAAAACAAAACTATAACCACGAGCTTCGAGCTCTTCTTTCAGCAGACGCTCCATTTCGTTGCGGACGATGCCGCCTTTCGGATGCCACAATATCAGACCCTGGCCGTAGTCGTCATTGATCGAGAACAGGTCGAGTTCCTTGCCAAGTTTGCGATGATCTCGTTTTTCAGCTTCTTCACGCTGTTTTACCCACGCGTCGAGTTCTTCCTGCGTAGCAAAAGCAGTTCCGTAGATGCGCTGCATCTGCTCGTTGTCCGAATCGCCCTTCCAGTATGCTCCTGATATAGCAAGCAGTTTGAAAGCTTTTAGCTTGCCGCTGTGAGGAACGTGAGGCCCAAGACAGAAATCGATGAACGGAGAGTTGTCTATATAATAGATACTAGCGGTTTTGTCGACCTTTTCATTGATAAGCTCGCATTTAAGCGGTTCTTCACGCTCGGCAAATATCTCAAGTATTCTCTCTTTACCAACTTCTTCGCGACGATAGGGAAGATTCTGCTTAGCAAGAGCCTTCATCCGCTTTTCTATTACCGGCAGATCGTCTATCGTCAGGTTCCGTGGGGCAATGATGTCATAATAAAAGCCGTATCGCGGGTCTTCCATCAGCGCCGGGCCGACACCTAGCTTTGTTCCCGGAAAGAGATCAAGAACCGCAGCCGCCAGCAAATGAGCGGTGGAATGGCGAATTACCTCGAGTCCGTCGCTGGAATCGGCGATTATCGGCTCAACCGACAAGACCTCGTCCGTCGCTGCCAATTCTCGGTTCAGATCAAGTTCCTCACCGTTAACCTTTGCAGCTATCGCGGACTTCAGCACATCACGATCAAATGCCTTGATGGCGTCCGCAACAGTTGCGGGCGCAGGTATTGCACGCTGGTCGCTACCAAATTTTATGTTCAGTTCACTCATACTTTTGTTGATCACAATTTGTTCACTGTCAGCTCGAATACGTGATACAACAGGAACGGTCATTCCGCCCCTATCTTCTTCGATCAGCGATCAAGCAATGATGATCAACAATTCCTACTACTAACCAAGATCAGATCCGATAAGAGCGACTTTGCCAATGTGGTTCTGAGATCCTGCTGTTTGAAGCAGGACGATCAAAACCTGTCCCGCCATTAGAGGCGGGTCGTAGTAGTTATAAAAACAGCAAAGTTCTTCGAAAGCATCTTATCGAAAATATGTAGCGGCAAATGGAGTATATCTACCGCCTTTAGCATCAAACCTATGAAGTATATATGCTGTGCCTGAAAAATTCAAGCCGCGGAGCTTGTTGCTCCTTCGTCATTGACATGTTCTTCGGCAGAATTCACCTCATTCGCTCCGACCCATTCCCAGGCAGCCGGTTCTTCAGTTTGGTCGAATAATCTTATGTTGGCGCTGATGAGAGGATCAATAAGCTCGAGAAAATTGCGCATCCACGGCTTAACACCTATCAATGCGTACCGCTCGACCTTAGATGCAGATCTGTATTTGAGCTTAAGAAGGTCGTCATCGAACAGCGACATAAGATCAAATCCGTTGAAATTCTTGAATCTGCCAAGGACATTGATCTTTCCTTCACGTTCCATATAGGGCGCGAATTTTGCCACCACCTCTTTTGTGTCAGCTTCACGCAATCTGCCGTCGATCTCATACGCGAAGACATCATTATTGTCAGTAGCAAGAAATTTAACCGTTAATGCCGGTGCATCGGGAACCGGTATCGGCTCGGGTTTCTCTGATATCCACGCAATTGCTTTTTCACGATCTATCTTCGCAAAAACACGAACGTCGATCGATGAAAAGACCAAACCCTCAACGCGCGCCGCAGCTGCGATCCATTTCTGATCGGTCACAACCGCTGCTCGGAAGTATCGTGATAGTTTGCCTAACTGGCCTGGAACGTTCACAAGATCTTTCAGGACGCCCTCAAACGTCAGTGACATAGAATCATCGACCTCTGCATAAAGAGAGACACGATCATTCCTTTCGAGAGCCTCTTCGGTTACTTTGTAAGCCCTTTCAACATCATCAGCCGTTACGGAGCCTGACAGCCGCATTCCCACAACAAATTCCGGCAGATCTAATATCTCGATCATCTTGTATCCTCCCTGAATGATCCTGGATCATACATTTGATATCAATAAAAAATACGAGTTTACCAAGAAAAAGTTCGATACAAGGCAGGAAAAAAGACAAAAAAATGGTAGGCACTAGCAGAGTTGAACTGCTGACCCCTACCGTGTCAAGGTAGTGCTCTACCACTGAGCTAAGTGCCTACATTCCGCTCTAAGGCGAACAGCTAGAATGACAAAAACCTAATGAACTGTCAAGGAACCTTAACTGCCGGTACAGATACCGAAGAGCTTGTTCTAACTGGCAGCCTCCTGCTCAATACTCAAAGCAATAATACCGAAATCAGTTACCAGCGTAGTGACATTGCCTGATGCGTCAAAACCGAAAAAGGAAGTATAAGCTCCGTCGCCTTCACCTGATCCAAAGATAAAAACACTTCCTTTTATGCCAGGAGCCGAGATCTTTGCCCAGTCAGAGCTTCCTGCTTTACGTTTTTTTTCTAATTCTGTAACTATTTGGTCGTCCAGAGCTTTGGACGCAGGTGTATTTTGTCCGAGGAGCTTCAAAAATTCCCGTCCTCGTTCATAATCCATAAAGCTGCCTGAGCCGCTATCGACCCCGTATGCAAACATCTCGTTTTCTTCTGTCTCCAGCTGAGTTTCAGGTCTGGCATTCTCCCAACGGACAGTAGGCTCGTTACTGAATATTATCGCCGCCAAAGCATTTCGTTTCGTTTTATTCGATTCAACTACAGCAAGCTTTACAGGATAGGTTCCGGGAGGAACCTTTTGGGTGAAAGGTTTTGCGTTATAGAAAACAAGAGCATCACACGCTATTACCTTACCGCTTGTCAGTTCTAGCTCACCTATGCTTACTAGCTCGACCTTGCCTTCCCCTTCCGGTGTGAGCACTGTCGCTCCATCTTTCAATGCTTTTGCGTAGTCGATCTCAGGGCCTTTGATCTCTTCCAGTGTCGTCAGGTCCTCAACGTCCTGTTTGGTTCGAACCGGAACCAAAGAGCTACATCCGTTTATAAAGAGCGCTATCGTTGCGACAATTAAAACGAGCCAGAAATGTTGTAGCCTGTGTTTCATCTGCCTCCTCACTAAGTTCCGGTGCACACGCGATGCATTCCTATAGCGACAAGTTTTGTTGTGCGGTCATCAATGTCAAACCTGGGATTTACTTCAGAAAATTCTACAAGTTTGGTATTCGCAAGAGACGCCGCATATTTTACAATTTGGATGAATTCACCTGCCCGCAGCCCAAGCGGCGAAGGAGCTGACACGCCCGGTGCGTCGGATGAGCGTACTGCATCAAGATCAAAACCAAAGAACGTGCTGACGCTCGAGCTATGATTGATGAAATTCTGTTTGATCTGTTCTCGAAGCTCATCGTCGGCGCCGAAACGGCTACGCAATAGTTCGAGGCTGACCCGGTGAACACCCAGATCGCGGATGTAATCGTAATAGATCGGTGAACAAAAATGAGTTTGAAACCCTACTTCGTAGAAAGCATTCGGACGGAGCAAGTTTTCCTCGAGCAACTGGCGATATGGTGTGCCGCTGTTTCGTTCTTCTGCTATACGAACATCAAGGTGAGCGTCAACGTTTACAGCCAGCCAACTATCAGCGCCAAACACTTCGGACATTGCCCGGCCGTCCGGATATGAAACATCATTTCCCCCGCCCAATACGATAAGCCGTTTGCCGTCTGCAAGTATCTGCTTGACCACATCCAGATGAGTATCGTGTGTTTCCTCTAATGTGGAGCCAATGACCACATCACCCAGATCGAATATCCGCTTTTTGACGTTGAACGACGTAAGCTTATAGAACTGCTCTCGTATTTTTTTCGGTGCATCTGCCGCTCCTGCCCGGCCATTATTTCTACGAACTCCTTCGTCCTGAGGACAGCCTAAGATCACTATGTCAGCCGTCTCATAGTATTTCGGGTCACGACGAACCACATCACCCATTCTTGGATCGTTTTTATCACCGCGAGAATAGAATAAAGCCTCGTCCGGCCTGCTTGTCAGTTTGAAAATGTTTGTCATAGTAAGGATATTACACCGATTCTGTGTAAATTATAAGCCGCTTACCTGCCACAAGCCACACATTTTGTGCCTTCATTTGAGAACGTAATTTCAGAAAACTTTTCATCGTTTTCTTTACGGATAACTTCGCGATCATTCGAATCAAAATATTCATTGATCGCATTGACCATTTTCAGCTTCTCAAGATTAGGAAGTTGAAGAAAGCCGTTGAAAAGAACAGTAATATTATTATCATTGATCATTATACTTTTATCCGTTACAAGCCTATTTTCGTTGACATATGTAATTAGTTCGGAATATATCCAACTAGTGTCTCACCCCTATTGTAATGCAATTCCTTCATTGCGATGGAAAACTTATTCAACTAGGTTGCCGATTGATAAAGAATGAGTAGAATGGTCTAGATTGCGAAAGCCGCTCTTATCGCGAATACCTGATCAAAAGGAGCTAAATTTGATGAAACCATTTCTAAGCACAATAACTCTTTTTTTGACGGTGTTTATTTTTTCTTCGTCCGCAAATGCTCAGCAGATAGATGAAATATGTGGTGAATTTGGATTTATTGCAACACTTGATGCTCCGAGATTGACCGCTCCTTTTGTATTTGGACGTATTCGTGTGAGCGGTGTGGATCAGACTGCAAAATTACCTAAAGTTAGTGTCCTGTATCTTAACCGTTCCCAAACCCCTTCAAGATTGACGATAGGAAGATCAGGATTTTACTGCTTCAGCATTTCAGGCGGTAATGGCGGGACACTCGTTATCGAAGCAGACGGTGTAGAGGTGGCTAGACGAGAAGTTTCAGCTTTTGGTACAGCTCAACAACGCGAGGATTTTGATCTTTCGTTAGGTTCAAAATCACCTGCGGCAAATCCCGGAGTAGTTTCTGCCAGATTTCCGTACAACAGAAGGGAACGAACGTCTGCACTTTTTAAGACTGCCCTGGAACTTGAGGCTGCAAATGATCTATCAGGTGCAATTTCACCAATGAAAGAACTCTTAGCATTAGACCCAAACGATTTTATAGCCTGGGGGTTTCTGGGCAATCTCTACTTGTTAAAAGGTGATCATAGCGACTCCGATACTGCATTTCGCAGATCATTGGAGTTAAATATGGAATACACGCCAGCCTGGGTAAATGTCGGGCGACTCAGAATGGCTCAAAAGCAGAACGAAGCGGCAATCGAGATATTCAAACACGCCATTGAGCTTGATCGCACCTCGGCGAGAACATATCAGTTGCTCGGAGAAGCTTACTTGCTGACAAAACAGGGAGGTCTCGGTGCGGACGCTTTGAATAAAGCCATCGAACTAGATCCTGTAGGAATGGCCGAATGTCATCTACAGTTAGCTCATCTATATCAGCTTGCCAAGGCAAATAACATGGCGTCACGCGAATACCGCCTTTTCCTTAAAAAGGTTCCCGATCATCGTGACGCAGAAAAATTTCGTAAATTTATAAAAGAAAATCCGGAATGACACTCCTATCGGTGTTTTTCAAAAAAATCCCAGGCGGTATCCGTCGCTGACAGATCTTTAGCGGGTTCGTCACCGTTGCCTCTTACGGATTCGCCACCGGGCCAGCTGTGTCCGGCATCCCTGATGGTGAAAATCTCGACTCCGTTTCCGCTTTCACATCCCCTGAACACCTTGTGTGTGACCTTTCCTTTTCGCGAAGATAGCGGGACAGGGTCACAGCCGTTGTGCTTTGTCCAATAGTTGATTGACACGTTGAGCGGTAAGAATGGTTTGCTCTGAGCTGGAACGACGCGCTCCTGCCCGCTCATTCCTCCCTCGATCTTCACATTTCCGTCGGCCTCACCGTGGATAAAAAGCACCGGGATCTTTGATCGCGGAGAAGTGTCCGTATCAAACATTGCGCCTGCAACCGATGCTATAGCCGTGAGCTTATCGCCCAACTCTCGTCCGAGCCGGAGTGTCATCATCGCTCCGTTTGAATGGCCGATGACATAAATGCGATCTTTATCGACATTGTTATCTTTGATAAGTTTATCTATGAGGCGGCTGATAAAGGCGACGTCGTCAGTATTTTCCTTCATCGCATAGGCACAACATCCGACAGCATTCCAGGTCAAAAGAATATTGTCCGTTTTACCGCTGCCATAGGGATATACAACGATGAAACCCTCTTTGTCCGCCTTTTTAGAGAGGCCCGTCTGTGGCTCAACTATACTGCCGTTGCCGCCGCCGCCATGAAGCATGATAACCAGCGGTTTCTTGCGTATTGCCGAAGCCCGGCGAGGCTCGTGAAGAAGATAAGTTCGGCTGGTTCCGTTTATATTTATAGAATGAAGAGCGCTGTTCGTTGTCGCCGCGGTTCGGCCTTTTCTTCCGAGTATGCCGCCTTTACCGATACGCCGTTGAGCGAACATATCTATTCCTGAACCAATAATAAAGATCACCAACAACAAAGCGAAAGAAACAAATGCTAACGGAGCGATCCGGAAATATCTTTTCATCATTAAAAACCTCATGAGCTAAAACTCAACAAAGTTTTGACGAACAAGATAAACGAATGGTCTAAATTTATTAGATTGAACTAAAATATCAAGCGAATGATCATCGTACGATCTCTACTTGTTCTTTCTGACCTGCTTTTCTATTTGTTTGATGGTTTCAAGATATTCTGTTTCTACTTCGCTTAAGGTCTTGTTCTGATATTTTCGGAATTCCGATCTGGCCTTTTCTTCAGCCTTTTTGTGACTGACCTTTCCAGCGTCAAGCAATAGATTGCGTCCGGCAGAGGACAAGATCCTGTCTAATTCCTTGATGTAATCAGCCATCTTCATTGGCTTGTGTTCAATGGCATTGATCTCCGCCAGGTCAAAGTAAGCCGAAACCAAATTATTCAGCACCTTTAATTCTTCTACCTGTAAATAATTTTTAGCGATCAATGCTTCTGCCTGTGTAGGTTGGCTGCCCTTAAAATTAGTCAGTCCGGCAAAGGGTTTGTCAGAATCGACCCTGAAATAAACCACTTCAGCAGCAGTTTGCCCGTGTGCCGCAAAATGCAGTTTGTTTTGTACTATCTTGAAAAACTCAATGCTTTCATCTGCTTTCGGATCATAATCAACCGCCGTGGCATATAGATCAAGCACTTGCCGATACATCACTTTTTCGCTGCTACGAATATCGCGAATGGTGTCTAATAATTCTTTCCAGTAATTTCCGCCTCCGAGGTTTTTCAACTGATCGTTGTTGATCGTATAACCCTTTATTATATATTCCTTTAGCCGTTCGGTCGCCCAAATACGAAACTGCGTAGCCCGCCGACTGTTTACACGATATCCGACTGCCAGAATGGCATCTAACTGATAGAATTCAATTTCACGAGAAACCTTTCGCTCTCCCTCCTGTTGAACTATCCGGAATTTCCGGATAGTTGAAGTTTCTAGCAGTTCGCCTGAAGAGAATATGTTCTTTAGATGCTCATTTACGGTTCTGACATCTACGCCAAAAAGCTCCGCCATCCGCTTCTGGCTCAGCCAAAATGTATCGTCCTCAAAATAGACATCGACCTTAATATTGCCGATCGAGGTTGCGTAAACGATCAAATTGTTTTGTACTTCATTCATTTTTGAGCATCGTGTTCATCGGGATCTTAATATCAGTGGCTTTCGCAAACACCAATATTACTCGTCAAAGCTCCTTTGTTCAGCAGATCTTTCGGCATTTGTAAGTTTGGAGAGATCAATGCCTTCTCCCAGAAAACCATCGAGCAAAAAATCAAACTCAACTTTGTTGAACAATTCACCTACCGATTCTGCCTGATCGGGATGGATTATAAAGCAGTCCTTAAAATCAAACACGACGAGATATGCCCCGAATATCTTCATGAAATTTTCACGCGATATTAAGCCTGATTCTTCCACGTTTCGAAACAGCTTTTTACGCTTGCGACTTATGAAAAAATAATCAGCAGGCGGAAACACATTTGGTATATGTTCTGTCCACGTAGAAATTGTTATTGGCATTCCGGTCGATGCCTGCCGAACCAGGATCAAACTTGGAACAAAATAATCATCTCCTAGACCAAGTTGGAGCTGTTCAACATGGAAATTATATCTCCAATAATCATTTGATTTTTCTACAGGAAAATGTAGAAGTTCCAGTTCATCAAAATGCTCCGAGCTAAAATTTATGTTTGTCTTTGACCATTCTCCGTAGTATTCCTCAGCCGTTTTGCGGCCCGGATTATCAGGATCAGACGGACACTGAGGATCAAGAGCGTAGAGGTCAAACTCATTCATGAGTTTTTCTACAAAAGGGAACGCCTCAAGTCCGAAGAAATTTGGACGGATGAAGTTGATATTAAAGGTAAATCTAGTGTTGTCGAAATCATCAAAGCTCTCATATACCTCAATATCTTCCGAGTCGTCACTTTCCGTTTGCATCTCGAATAAAAAATATACACCCGTTCGCTCACTCTCATAGAGCCATTGAGGAAATTCTTCATCTCGAATACAGCCATTTCGATCAAAATAATCCTCGATTTCCTTTGAAGCTACTTTTTGGTTCTTACGGGTGTAAAAATAAAGATCGAAACTCATAATATCAACCTTGCACCGGAATCTTCACGTCGTTTGCGGCGGCGAAGTCTATCGCTTCTTCGTAGCCTGCGTCGGCGTGGCGGATGACGCCCATTCCGGGATCGGTCGTTAGGACGCGTTGGATGCGTGCGGCGGCTTCGGGCGTGCCGTCGGCGACGATGACTTGGCCGGCGTGGAGCGAGTAGCCGATGCCGACGCCGCCGCCGTGGTGAAGCGAGACCCATGTTGCGCCGCCTGCGACGTTTATCATTGCGTTCAGGTAAACCCAATCGGCGATGGCGTCGCTACCGTCCTTCATTGATTCGGTCTCGCGGTTTGGCGAGGCGACGCTGCCGCAATCCAGATGATCACGGCCGATCACGATCGGGGCTTTTAGTTCACCGCTTGCAACCATTTCATTTAATTTCAATCCGGCTTTTGCGCGTTCGCCGTAGCCCAGCCAGCAGATGCGTGCAGGCAGCCCCTGAAATGCAACCTCTTTCTGTGCCATCGTCAACCATTTTGTCAGATGGTCATTTTCCGGAAACAGGTTCATTATCGCTTCGTCGGTTTTGTAGATGTCTTCTTTTTCGCCTGAAAGCGCAACCCAACGGAACGGGCCTTTGCCTTCGCAAAACAGCGGGCGGATGTAAGCAGGCACAAATCCGGGATAATCAAACGCATTTGCAACGCCGTTATCCAACGCTCGCTGCCTTAGGTTGTTACCGTAATCGAAAACAACGCTGCCGCGTTTCTGAAATTCGAGCATTGCCTCTACGTGGCGAGCCATGCTGTCCATCGCTGCTTTTTCGTACGCGGTTTGATCTTTTTTACGAAATTCTGCAGCCTCTTCCACAGAATATCCGACGGGAATGTATCCCATCATTACGTCGTGAGCAGATGTCTGGTCCGTTACCACATCAGGCGTTATCTCTCGTTCGAGCAGTTCCCAATGAACCTCAGCGGCATTGCCAAGAAGAGCAATGGAAAGAGGCCTTTTTTCCTCTATCGCCTCTTTTGCTTTTGCTATCGCATCATCAATGCTTTCAGCGGCAATATCGACCTGTTTTAATTCCAGACGACGCATTATCCTCCACGGGTCGACATCGACCAAGATCCCAACGCCGCCGTTAAAAGTTATCGCTTGCGCCTGCGCTCCGCCCATTTCGCCTAAACCTGCGGTCAGAACCAGCCTTCCTTCCAGCGTTCCCCAACCGTGCTGACGCGCAAGCGAGCCGAAAGTCTCATACGTCCCTTGAAGAATGCCCTGCGTTCCGATATATATCCATGAACCTGCGGTCATCTGGCCGTACATCATCAGGCCGTCGCGTTCGTATTGGTCAAATTGCTCTTGCGTCGCCCAATGCGGAACGATGTTGGAATTAGCGATCAAAACGCGTGGCGCATCTGTGTGGCTCTTAAAGACACCGACCGGCTTGCCTGACTGGACAAGCAACGTCTCATCCTCATTAAGATCTTTCAGTGACCGCAGAATAGCATCAAACGATTCCCAGTTACGCGCCGCCTTGCCGCGACCGCCATAGACGATAAGGTTGTCAGGATCAAATGCAACCTGAGGGTCAAGGTTGTTCTGGATCATCCGATATGCGGCTTCTATCAGCCAGTTTTTGCAGGTAAGTTCGCCGCCTGTCGGGGCTTTTATCATTCTTGACATAAATATTCGTATAACTTTTTATTCTATAGAACATAAGCTACAATCAGGTGACTCTTTTGGCAAACATATAACCTGGTATCTCTCTATGTCTGAGGTAAACGCACAGATAGCTGAACTAGAGGCTCGTCTGGATAGACTTGTTAATACACAGGTCGATTTTCAGAAGGAGATACTTGCCATACGTTCAGAGTTGACGCGTCTCAGAACCGGGACAAAACAACCGCCGAAGCAGGAACATACTCCATATGATCCGTCCCCGGCTCGTCCCATACAGCCCGAACGATCGCCTATACCAAACATACCTCTTCCTGACGCCGGTATATCATTTGGCACTTACACCTCAAAGGAAAAGAAAGTAAACAGGGTCACAGAGCCTGTCGCAGATGCATTTGCAAAGCACACCGAGAATGCCAAAAAAGACCTGGAGAAATTCATTGGTGAAAACCTTATCAGCAAGATCGGTATTCTCATCCTGATAATCGGCGTCGGCATCGGCGTGAAATACTCGATAGATAACGACCTTATCAGCCCTGCAACGCGTGTCATTCTGGCCTATATTCTCGCGTTCGGGCTGACCGGACTTGCGATAAAATTAAAAAAGAAATATCACAACTTCAGTGCCGCACTCATGAGCGGCGGAATGGCGATAATGTATTTTGTCACGTATTTTGCTAACGCATATTACGGGCTGATACCTCAATTGCCGACGTTTGCCCTGATGGTGATGTTCACTGTGCTGACGGTCGCTGCCGCCTTGGTTTACAACCGCCAGGTCATAGCCCATATAGGTTTGGTCGGGGCGTACGCAGTTCCTTTCTTGCTGAGTCAGAATTCCGGAAACTATCTTGCACTCTTTGGCTATATGGCTGTAGTGAACACCGGCATTCTGGCTATCTCGGTTTACCGTACCTGGAAACCTCTTTTCTACACCTCATCATTTTTTACGTGGGCGATATTCCTTGGGTGGGCTGTTGGCAGGTATGAACCAAAAGAGCACTTCTCATTGATGCTGGTATTTCTTGGGGTGTTTTTCGTTCTTTTCTTTGCGTGTCGCTTCATATTTAAAAAGAGAGATTCTAACGAAAAAGATGTCGATACCGATGATGACATCAACCCTGTCTTATCGGTAGAAAACCTTATTTCGGTCTGTGCAACAACCGGAATATTCTACGCGTTTTGTCTTGGGATCATCTTAAGCAATGTAAATCAAACCCAGACATGGATAACATTTGGCTATATAGCACTTAGTTCCGTTCTTGTTCTTCTCCTGTCGTTCAGACTTTTCGGTAAGACGATGATGTATCTGGTCATCGGTTCCGGTTGGCTGATATATTGGGTATGGTTCAACGAGCGGTATGCGCCGCAAAACGATCTATATCTTGCCGTTGCGGTTGCTTGCGTTCTATTCGCCGCTCACCACATAACGATCTTTGCGTACAGGCTCCTGACCGATGAATTTGACCTCATAGAAAGCTCCGCATTGATCCTTTCAAATTCATTTATTTTCTATGGCTTTGGTTATGCAATTTTGAATGCTACAGAAGGCTATAAGGATCACTTAGGGCTTTATACAGTCGGCCATTCTGGTTTCCATTTGGCGACAGCTTACATCGTCAATAGGGTCCGTTCGTCTGTTGATGATATTGTTCATGTCCTTGTCATCTTGATCCTTACATTTGCTTCCATTGCCGTTCCCATTCAGTTCAACGGCCACCTTGTAACAATGATCTGGGCTGTCGAAGCCGCACTGCTATTTTGGCTTGGACGCACAAGAAATATCGCTCTTTTTGAATATTTCTCGTTGCCGGTAATGTTACTAGCAACAGCAAGCATGCTTCTTGACTGGTTCCTTACCTATGAACAAAGGCTTTCCGGCAGCCTTGAACTGCCTGATGGTGGAAATCTCGTATTCGCCAACGCGGATTTCATCACCGCAGTGATATTTGTTGCCGCGTTTGCGGTCATTTTGTTCGTTCATCGTATCGAGCCAGAGCGTTCGCCCTTGCCCGAAGTATTTAGAACTGCTTTCGGTGTAGCTATCGGTTCCATCGGGATATTTGTCTTCTACAACATGTTCAGAATGGAAATAGGCAACTATTTCTTCATGCAAAAGATCGCCCTTCTCGAGAATTCTTCTGGACGAACCAAAACTGAGATCAACTTCTTCTTTAATATTATCTGGCAGATCAACTACACATTGGTATTTCTGACGGCTCTAACCTTCTTAAATCTCAGAAAACTCCATTCGGTCTTAGTGGCTTTTGCCAGTTCACTTTTAGGCATTCTAACTCTCGGACTTTTGTGCACAGCAGGAGTTTTTGCCTTTGTTATGCTTTGCTTGGACTATGTTGACCTTGGCGGTCCATTTGCAAATATCTGGATAAGATACGTTTCCTATATCTTTGCAGCCGGGTTCATTTATGCATTGTACAAATATCAGAAGAGTGAAACTTTCGGAGAATCTTTGCCGCTTTCCACCCGCACATTTATTTTTGACGCGGTGACATACGGCTGTTCTTTCATTCTTGCCAGCTCTGAAGTTATGCTGCTGATGTATCAATTTCACGTTCCCAATGCAAGTAAACTTGGTATAAGCATCTTTTGGGGAATTTACGCTCTGATGCTGATAGCAATAGGTATTGTTTGGAAAAAGAAGCATCTGCGAATTTCGGCCATTGTCATTCTGGCCGTCACGCTTTTTAAACTTTTCTTTTACGATATGGCAAACTTGGAAACAATACCTAAGACAATACTGTTTGTGAGCCTGGGAATCACCCTTTTGGTTATTTCCTTCCTCTATAATAAATACAAACAGTTCATATTCGGTGCGACCGAAACAGAAGAGGAAATATGAAGATCAATTTATTATTTTGTTGTGCTTTTTTATTAATTACCGCTTTGACCGGATTTGGTCAGGATGCATCACCAACCCCTAAAAAGGACTTTGATGCTGCGTTGGCGAAGAAGGTCGGTGCGGACAAATATGGGATGCGCAATTACGTTTTTGTCCTGCTAAAGACCGGCCCAAAGACCGAGGATGACGCCAAGAAAAGAAACGAGATCTTTGCGGGACATTTCGCCAATATGAATCGCCTGGCAGAAGAGGGCAAGCTTGTTCTAGCCGGCCCTTTTGACGGGGTCGAAGGTTGGCGCGGAATGTTTATTTTTAACGTCGAGTCGATCGAAGAAGCGAAAAAGCTGACTGAAACTGATCCTGTTCTGAAGTCGGGGCTGATGATCGCGGAATATCATAAATACTACGGCTCGGCGGCACTTATGGAAATAAACGAGCGTCATAAAAAGGTCGCTGAAACAGATTTTTAGTTTTTTCTCATGGCAGATCTCATAATTCATAACATCGGACAGTTGGTTACGTGCGCTTCGACCGGAAAGCCTAAACGCGGAGCGATGATGCAGGATGTCGGCATCATCACGGACGCGGCGGTTGCGATAAGCGAAGGTCTCATTGAGGCTGTCGGAACGACAGACGAAATTCTCGGTTCATTTGACGCGGCGAAGAAGATAGACGCAAAAGGCCGGGCGGTGATCCCGGGATTTGTCGATCCGCATACTCATATCGTTTTTGCGGGCGACCGGCTGAATGAATTTGAATTAAAGATAAAAGGAGCTGATTATCTTGAGATACTGGCGGCGGGCGGCGGGATAATCTCTACCGTAAAGAATACGCGTGAAGCATCCCTTGAACAGCTTGTCGAAGAAAGCCGTAAGCGTCTGGATAAGATGCTTGCCTGCGGCACGACCGTTTGCGAGATAAAGACAGGTTACGGGCTTGATCTCGAAACGGAACTTAAGATGCTCAGGGTCATCGAAGAACTCGATAAAACTCATCCGATAGATATTGTACCGACATTTCTTGCCGCACACGCCGTTCCGCCTGAGTTCAAAGGCAATACAGACGGGTATGTCGATCTGATCTGCGAAGAGATGTTGCCAAAAGCGTGGGAATGGTTCGTTGCGTCACATTTCTCCACTTCTAAAATTCCTTTTTATGCCGATGTTTTCTGTGAAAGGAATGCTTTTGATCTGATACAGGCAGAGCGTGTTTTGACGACCGCCAAAGAGATCGGATTCAAATTAAGATCTCACGTCGATCAATTCACAAATCTTGGCGGTTCGCGGTTGAGCATAGAACTAAACGCGGCGTCGATAGATCATCTCGATGCGATATCGGACGAAGAGATTGAGATACTTGCTCAAAGCGAGACCATTGGTATTGTCATTCCGACCGAAAATTTCAGCGCTGGAAAAACTCAGTTCGCAAATGCAAGAAGGCTGATTGATTCAGGATGTGCTTTGGCTCTTTCTACTGATTACAATCCGGGTTCCGCTCCGTGTCCGTCAATGCCGATGGCAATGGCTATCTCTTGCCGGTACCAAAAGCTTTTGCCTGCCGAAGCCTTGAACGCCGCGACGATAAACGCGGCATTTTCGATAGGACTGGGAGAAACGCACGGATCTATCGAGGAAGGAAAAACAGCTAATCTATTAATGCTGGATGCTGTTGATTATAGGTTGACGATGTATGAATTTGGTTCGCAAAACATAAATGCAATGTTTATAAGAGGAAAGAGATATGAAGACTTGTAACATTTTTTTCGTGATGATTTTCATTCTCTCACTTTGCGGTAAAGCCGAGGCGTGTCTATGTGACAATTTAGATACAGTATGTGACGCTTATGAAAACGCCAAGTCGATTGTCACCGGAAAAGTAGTTAGCATGAAAGATTTCACTAATGATCATGCAAATAATGACTTTAAGACCGGCCAGCTTGTAATCTTCTCGATAGACAAAACATATAAAGGTGATCTAAGGAACTCGGTTGAGATATGGCAACCTTATTCGTCATGCGATGGTAAGTTTACCGAAAAGGACGTCGGCCAGTCATATCTATTATACCTACATCATTGGAATGATCAGAAAAGATTATCGATCATTAGTTGCGGTCGAAGCCGCCAGATCATCGGCGGCGAAGGTGAAATATCTTGGCTTGATAACTTGCCTTCATCCGTAAACCGCCCATTCTTTTATGGTTCTCTACAGGAGTATGAGTATAACAATGATGATTGGCCACGATTTAAGGCAAATATCCGAAATTCCACGATAGAGCTGATTGGTAAAAAGAAAACTCTTCGACAGACCGGCAATGACAACGGATTCTTCGAATTTTGGGATCTGCCGAATGACACTTACAGACTGAGGATCGACACGGGTAATGACTTTCCGTTCCAGGATGTATTTATTCGCGGCTTTTGGGACATTGATCCTAGTGACAAATTGAGTTTTGATCCACTGAATGATCATCTGTTCGAAGTAGATGGCGAAGGCTGCGCGGAAGTGAACTACGATCTGATGAGAGATAAGAAGCGATAGATTAATGAGAGAAGTAATAATAATTGACGGCGAGAGCCTTACATTTGAGCAGGTGTTGGCGGTGGCTTATGGCAAGCCCGGTGAACCCCGCGTGGTTCTTGCTGAAAGTGCAAAGAAAAAGGTTGAACGTGCGGCAAAGGCCGTTGACACTCTGCTCGAACGAGGAGAGATAGCCTATGGAATAACCACTGGCTTTGGAGCGTTCAAAGACAAGATAATCAGCCGTGAACAAGTTGAGGAACTTCAGCGGAACATTGTCCTGAGTCACGCGGTCGGTGTCGGCAATGCATTCGATACTGCGACGGTTCGGGCGATAATGCTCATCCGTGCGAACACGCTTGCCCGCGGTTTTTCGGGTATCAGGCCAGAAACGCTCGAACTCATACTGGAACTCATCAATCGCGGCATTCATCCTGTCATACCTGAAAAGGGAAGCCTCGGTGCGAGCGGCGACCTTGCCCCTCTTGCTCATTTTGCCTGCGTTCTCATTGGCGAAGGAAGCACTGAATATAATGGCGAGATCCTGTCCGGGGATGAGGCATTAAAAGCCGCAGGTTTGGAACCGGTCGTCCTGAAAGCAAAAGAAGGACTTGCTCTTACTAACGGAACCACCGTGATGACAGCGGTCGGCTTGATAGAAACGGCAAAAGCAGTTCGGCTCGCTGATCTTGCCGATATAGCGGGCTGCATGAGCCTCGAAGCGCTGAACGGGACGCTCTCGGCATTTGATGAACGCATCCACGCTCTGCGTCCGCATCCGCGTCAGATAGACACAGCAAATAATCTTAGACGTATCCTTGAAGGCAGCAAATTTGTGCGAGGATTCGACCCTACCAACGTCCAGGATGCTTATACGCTTCGCTGTATGCCGCAGGTACACGGTGCCTGCCGGGATGCTGTCGCCTATTCCGAATGGCTTTTGAAGATCGAACTGAACTCAGTTACCGACAACCCTCTCATCTTCATCGGCGAAGACGAAGAGAATATCGAGGTCATAAGCGGAGGCAATTTTCACGGAGAGCCGCTTGCTCTTGCCTTTGATTATCTCGCCATTGCTCTGACAGATCTCGGAAACATAGCGGAAAGACGAATTATGCGTCTGACCGATGAGGCTTCAAATGCACAAGTTCTCCCGGCATTCCTTACAAAGAACGGCGGGCTGAATTCAGGTTTTATGATCGTCCAATACACGGCGGCGGCCTTATGCACTGAGAACAAGGTGTTGTCGCATCCGGCCAGTGCCGATACGATCCCGAGTTCGGCAAACGTCGAAGATCACGTCTCGATGGGTGCGACGCTGCCGTAAAGCTCCGTGCCATTGTCGAAAATCTTGCCAATATCCTTTCGCTTGAACTGTTCTGTGCTGCTCAGGGAATAGATTTCAGACGTCAGGTTCTTGGTGAAAGCACAAAAATGGGCGTAGGCACCGCACCTATTTATAAGGCCATCCGTGATCATGTTCCTTTCATCGAACAGGATGTCCATATGAAACCGCACATGGATTCCGTGCTTAATATCGTTGGGGATTTTGCTCGTGGAAACATCCCTGAATAAGGAGATAAAAATGCACAAGACGTCATTGTTCACGCGTTTTGCAAAACTTTCTTCCGTTGTTACGGGAAAGCCTATAACCTTTGTTCTTGCGGCATTTGTTATCATTGTTTGGGCATTCACAGGACCATTGTTCTCATATAGCGATACTTGGCAATTGGTAATAAATACAGGCACGACCATTGTTACCTTTTTGATGGTGTTTCTTATTCAAAACACTCAGAACCGCGATACGGGCAATTCAGATCAAGTTGGATGAATTGATTCGGACGATAGAGGGAACCAGGCGGGAATTGATGGATCTGGAAGAACTTGACGAAAAGGAGCTTGACGGTATTCGTAAGGAATATCTGGAACTGGCGGAAGATGCCCGTAAGGTATCAAGGCAATAGACTAAGGGATCAGTTGTATAAAATGAGTATTACAAAGACATTAGCTTTTACTGTTTCATTTGCGGCCATCATAGTCATGAGTCTAGCTTTTACAGTGATCGGACAAACGGAATCAGCCGATTTTCGTAAAGTAGTAGAGAAACGCCTGCTTGATAAAAAGCAAAAGCTTGAAAATATTTGTCCGGTTGACGACAACATTGTCGCTCACCGTGTGTTCAAGGACTATGGCGCAATGTTCATTGCGGTAAATGAGGTCAGATATCCGAGCAAATGCGTTTTCGCAAATGAGGATGAGGTCTCGTTATTTCAATCAGGCGTAAGGTCAAAAACGGCTGTTATCAACAATGTGTCCGTAACTTTGCAGGAAGAGGCTTTCAACGCGCTTGAAAAGGCGAGGACTGAAGCTATAAAGGCAGGCCTGAATATTACTCCTCGCGGTGCTTCGGCTTCCAAACGGAGTTTTGCTGATACTGCCCGAATTTGGAGCTCGTTTCGAGCCCGGTTTGAAACATTGGATCGCACAGAAAAGAATATCTGCAGCGGATGCCGAGAAAGCGCGCAGAATGGATATCATCGATCAGGTGGCACGGGTAATGGAATGGGAAAAAGATAAGATCTGGTTCAGCACGCGGTTCAATTATTCTATCTTTTCATCCGTTGCTGCTCCGGGAACATCACAGCACCTTTCAATGATCGCTCTTGATGTCACTCAATTTGCTGACAAGAGAGTCAGGACAATATTGAACAAACACGGATGGTTTCAAACCATTATTGACGACACGCCTCATTTCACATATCTTGGCCGTAAAGAAAAAGACCTTCCGAAATACGGCTTGCGTCCTGACACCAAGGATGGCTTTACATTTTGGATTCCAAACTTTGACCGATGATCTGTATGAAAAGAATTTCTATTGCAGTTTTATTAGGCGGAATACTCATTAGCTCTTCTGGCTGTTGGGAAAGTCCACGCACTGTTCGTCCTGCTAATGATCTAGGTACGCAGAACACCAGCGTGAACAACTCTAATGCCAATCGTGTTTCATATGTGAGCAATTCGACGCCGGCATCAAACTCGAATATGACCAAACCGACAGAAACGGGCTTTTTTGCCAATCTTCCGTCAGGCTTTCAAAACCCTACCGATGATGTAGGCAAAAGGCTCAGGAATATGGCTCTGTGTTTATTGCACGCGGAGGGCTTTTCCTCCGAAAACCGTCGTTTTTAAGGACGATGCCGACGTGACTGCTTTTCAGAACTCGATAGGGAAGACATCGGCAAAGATCGGCAATTTTGACCCAGAACTCCAAACCGCAGCAATGGCGGCATTAAAGGACGCTATCTCAGCCGCACAGGCAAAAGGCCTGAAAATAACTCCGCGAGGCGCAGATTCTGCTAAAAGAACCTATAACGAGACGGTCAGTTTATGGAAAAGCCGCGTCGACCCTGCTTTGACCCATTGGGTAAGTAAAGGCCGCCTGACACAGGCCGAGGCCGACAAATAAAGGCTCTTTCGACCTTTGAGCAGGTCAACGATGTCCTGAAACTTGAAGAAAAAGGGATATTTTTTGCGAAAGACCTTTCTAAATCGATCATCTATTCCGTGGCGCCTCCCGGAACCTCACAACATCTTTCAATGCTTGCTCTTGACGTTTCGGAGTTTGAAAATGCTGATGTTCGCCGAATTTTGGCAGATCACGGCTGGTTCCAGACCGTCGCATCAGACCTGCCGCATTTTACATATCTCGGCGTAAAAGAAAGCGAATTGCCGGGACTTGGCCTCAAAAAGGTATCAAATGCAGGCCGTGATTTTGGGTTCCGAATATTTGACCGATATTTTCCGGAATAAAGCAGAGCTTTTCCTAAGAAGACAGGCAATTACAATTTTTTGTTGGAAAAAGCTGTTCTGTCACCGGGCAAAATGATCGTTGCTGTCTGATAAGTGTCAGAAAGTAAAAGAGAAATGTTTGCTGCCTCCCGATAATTCTCTTGCGGCATCTGAGTGTTGTTTGGTGACGTCTGATTGTTATTCGGCGAAGTCTGACAATTGTTTGGTGGCGTCTGAGTGTTGTTTGGCGACGTCTGACAATTGTTTGGTGGCGTCCGAGTGTTGTTTGGCGACGTCAAAAAAATTCCTTTTTGACCGCGATATCTCGCCGAGAGCAATAAAATTGTTGAAATTAAAGGATCTATGCTTTCCGTGATAAAATTCGCGTTAAAGCGTCCCGGATCGTCGCCTGCTTTCGCCCGTTCAATTCCAAGATCACATATATGTCATTTTTCGGAGAATTATAAAAGGCCACCTGCAATAAGTTTCAGGCAGCCTCTCGATAATTTAACCCTTTTGGGGCAAAAAAATTGGTACACCCGGCAGGATTCGAACCTGCGACCCTCTGGTTCGAAGCCAGATACTCTATCCAGCTGAGCTACAGGTGCACGTTAGTTCTAATCCTAATTCGAGACTGTCATTTTTGCAAATAAACATTCTGCATATTGAACCAAGATGCCCTAAATCATAATAAATCTGTTTGAAAGGGATTATAATTATCCGATGCGGGAAATTTTAATTAACGGAAAATGGATCAAGGGCAATGAAAGCACCGCCGTGCATTCGCCTTTTAGCGGTGAGCTTATCGCCGAAGTTTCAATGGCAGATGAAGATCAGCTGTCGCAGGCATTTGAGGCGGCAAGCCGGGCCGCGGCAGAAATGAACGCGAAGGCACGGTTTGAGATCGCCCAGGGCATAAAAAAGATCGCTGCGGCTATCGAACAACGTAAAAATGACCTCGTTGAGACCATAATTGCCGAATCGGCGAAACCTCTCAGATACGCAAGCGCCGAAGTTGACAGGGCGATCGCCGCTTTTTCTTTTGCTGCCGGCGAGGCGGAAAGATATTGCGGCGAGGTCGTCCCGGTTGACACACAGGCCTCAGGAACCGCAAAGACCGCATTTACGAAACGCGTCCCGCGAGGCGTCATCTACGGAATAACTCCTTTTAATTTTCCGCTAAATCTGGTCGCCCACAAGGTCGCCCCGGCTCTTGCTTCCGGCAACGCGGTCATCATAAAACCGAGCGACAGAACTCCTTTGACCTCGCTGCTGCTGGGAGAGATATTTTTAGAAAGCGGATTGCCTCCGGCGGCATTACAGATAGTTCCGATGAATGTCGGTTGATCGCGTCTATTCCGATGACCGCGTGAACATGATCTCTTTTACGGGAAGCGCACCTGTCGGGTGGTCGATAAAGGCAAAAGCGGCAAAGAAATTCGTTACGCTGGAACTCGGCGGAAATGCCGCCGTGATCGTAGATAAAAGCGCCGATATTGAAAGATCCGTCGCGAAATGCGTCACCGGTTCTTTTGCATATTCGGGACAGGTCTGCATCTCTGTTCAGCGGATATTTGTTCATAATGATCTTTTCGACGAATGGACGGAAAGGTTTGTCGAACACCGGGAAGCTGAAATTTGGTGATCCGGCAAATGATGATACCGACATCAGCGTGATGATAGACGAGGCCTCCGCAAAACGAGCGGAAAGCTGGATAAAAGAAGCGACAGATAACGGAGCTAAAAAGCTTTTCGGCGGCGAAAGATCAGAAAGCTATCTACCGCCAACGGTGCTGACGGATACAAGCCCGGAAATGAAGATCGTCAGCGAAGAAGCATTTGCCCCGGTCGTTGTCATCGAAAGAGCTGCCAGTTTGGAAGACGCCGTAGATATGGCAAACAGCGGTAAATACGGTCTTCAGGCAGGCGTTTTTACCGACGGGCTGCAAGGTGCGATAAACGCCGCCGGAAAATTGGAATACGGCGGAGTGATAATAAATGATGTGCCGACGTTCCGCGTTGACAATATGCCTTATGGCGGCGTTAAGGATTCAGGCTTCGGACGCGAAGGCATCCGCTATGCGATGGATGAGATGACCGAACCTCGGCTTATAGTCATCAGCGGTTAGGCGTCTGTATCATGAATTGACCTGACCGTTCTGTCGCGTAGCATTAGCGAAGCCAATAGGGGCAGGATAATAAGCTGTGCGGCGGCCGCATAAAGTCCCGGAACCATCGCCGCCATAAAATATGCTCCGAAAGTTTGCGTCACGGCTCCGGTTGCAAATGTTACGGCAAGAAAAATTATCCTTCCGCCGATAAGGGCAAGCGCCATCGCAACAAACACATTCAACCGGAAGATCTCTCTAAATGCTCCGGCAAGAAAACCGTATGCCGCCAGTTCGAACATCATCGACGGAAGCATAAAAGCAGGCGGCATTCCCGAAAAGGCAAAGCTGATCAAAGGAGCGGCCGCTCCGGCGATCAGACCGGAACGCCATCCATAAACGAGGCCTATAAAAAGAACCGGCCAATGCATCGGAAGCAAAATGCGAACGGGAAGTCCCGTTGCGTGCGCCGCCGCAGGCAGAACGAACGCTGCCGCTAAAATAAGAAGAAACTGAATGGCCACGGGCTTAACGCCCCAAGCCGGAAGTGTTAACTCTGCGACACCAAGATTATTTGCTGTTATTTCCGCCATGCTCTTTCTATTGCCCTTTAAGGATTTTCAGGAAGATACTATCACAAACCGGTTCGTTTTTCCTTACGTGCCGCTCGCCATATTTTCCGCCTGGTCGATACGGTAAAATATCTCAAATTTAGGGCGTTTTGCTTTTGGTAAAAGTTCGGTTATCTTTTTCCAATGATATCCGGCTCCAAAACATTCACCTTTCTATTGTTCCTGGCTTTTTTTACCTTTTCGGTCAGTTCGCAGTCAGAAACATCCCAAATTTCTCTGCAAGGGCTTAGGTCTGCCGTCAAAGTCGCCCGCGACGCCCGGTCGATACCTTATATCGCTGCTGAAAATGAACAAGATCTTTATTTTGTGCAGGGTTATGTGACCGCAAGCGACAGATTGTGGCAGCTTGACCTGCTGCGACGAGTTGCACGCGGCGAAACTGCTGAAATATTTGGAAAAACGACGCTGAATGAGGATAAACGCTGGCGGAAATTCGGCTTTGCCCGAATAGCAGAAGAAAGCGTCCGGCACTATCCGCAAGATGTCCGCGATGCCCTTGAAAATTATGCGAAAGGAGTCAATGCCTACATCGCCTCGCTCGACGAAAAGAGCCTGCCGATAGAATTTCGTATCCTCCAATATAAACCGAGGGAATGGACGCCCGCAGATTCCATAATCGTAGGAAAGATAATGGCCGAAGCCCTCAGCTCAACCTATAATGGCGATCTGCTCAGGCAAAACCTTAAGGACGGCGCCGATCCGAAAAAATTTGCTGAACTTTCAAATGTCGTCACTCCGTACGACGTTATCTTGTTCGGAAAAGATACTGCTTCCGCCGCGAAAACCGCCAATGCAGATGCTTTCAAAAAAGATCATGACCAAGATGATGCTCTTGCCGTCGCCGACTTTATCGAAACTGACCGTCTGATACGTGAAAACTCTCTTTCAAGGATCGGCCTTTTTGCCGAAGACCTCGCAGCAAGCAATAACTGGGTAATTTCCGGCAAACGTACCGCAGACGGAAAGCCTATATTGGCGAACGATCCGCATCTTATGCCGGCAGCTCCGGGGATCTGGTATCTTTCGCATCTTTCGACGCCGAAAATGACGGTCGCAGGCGTAACGTTTCCCGGAGTTCCGGGCATTGTTCTCGGACACAACGAGCATATCGCCTGGGGAGCGACAAATGTCGGCCCGGACGTTCAGGACCTCTATCTGGAAACTTTCAACGAGAAAGGAGAGTACAACAGCCCTTCGGGCTGGAAAGCTCCTGTCGTAAGAAAAGAAGAGATCAAGGTTCGCTCCAATCCGTTGAAACCGGAAACGACGGTAGAGATGCTCGAAGTCATCGAAACCGGGAACGGACCGGTCGTTGCCGAACCAAACGGAAAGCGTTACAGCCTAAAATGGACAGCGTTTGATCCTAAAAGCAATGATTTCTCGGCCTTCTATTATTTGAACCGGGCTGTTAATTGGGATGGATTCAAAACAGCTCTTCGCGATTACGGCGGTGCAATGCAGAATTTTGTCTATGCCGACACAAAAGGGAACATCGGCTGGTACGCCGCCGGAAAGATACCTTTACGCAGAAAAGGCGACGGAGCCGTTCCTTACGACGGAGCCTCAACGGATGGTGACTGGATCGGGTCGATCCCTTTTGATGAACTGCCGCATCTTTATAATCCGTCCGAAGGATTTATAATGACGGCGAATCAGAGAATAGTTGGAACGGATTATAAATATCCGCAGCTCGTGCGCGATTTTGCCGCCCCGTGGCGTGCCAGACGTCTTTACGATCTTATCTCAAACGATAAAAAGGCAACTATGGACTCCACGACCGCGGCACAGATGGATGTTCATAATATTCCTCTCAAAATGCTGGCGGAAGATATTGTCCGCTTAAAGGCGGCTGATGACACCTCTCTTAAAGTCATCGGCGAATGGGACGGAAAAATGGTTCCAGATTCCAGAGGAGCTTTGATCGTTAACGAGATACGCCTCTGTGCAGCTGAAAAGATCTCTGCTTCTGAGCCTGTAATACCGGCCTATCTGATACGTGAAAGGATACTTCACAGAGCGGTGAGGGAAGGATCGGCGTTATGGCTTCCGAAAGGTGTTGCAGACTATTCTGAATTGTTAAGATCTTGCGCCGACCGATCTGCAACCACGTTATCGGAAAGATTTGGCGCGGATCCGCAAAAATGGGTTTGGGGAAGTAATTCTGCAGCCCGCTTTCCGCATCCGTTAGCCGTCGCACCTTTGATCGGGGCACAGTTCGCAACACCGAATACTGCCATTGCAGGCAGCGGACAAACGCCAAACGTAGCCTCGTATGTTTCAATGCGGCACGTTTCGTCTCCGGGAAACTGGGACGCAACGAGATTCGTTATTCCTCTTGGTCAAAGCGGTGATCCGAAGTCACCTAACTATAAAGACCAGTTTGAGAAGTGGAGTTCGGGGAAGGCATCTGTGTTTCCTTTTTCCAAGGAAGCTGTAGATAAGGGTGCAATTGTTCGGGTTGAATTCAGGCCGGAATAAATTGTTTGCAGATTGACGATATGACGCCTTTGAAGATCCTATTTGCTAGCTGATTTTAGAATTGATAGAAAATCTGTGAGAATTATTGCCGCGGCTTCGCTATCAACGAGGTCGCGGCTTTTAATAAGATCTACTCCTTTTTCCCATAATCTGCCCTTGGCCTCGTAACTTGTAACTCGTTCATCCTGAAGAAAGACAGGAATTTGAAGAGAAAGTCTAAATTTATGCGCCATATTACGGGCTTCCGCAGACATTGGGCTTTCTGAACCGTCAGTTTCCAGCGGCAAACCAATTACCAGCCCGATCGCATCATATTCCTCGATAAGTTTTCGGATGTCGTTAAGGAGTTTTTTCCAGGATCTTCTCTCTATGCGCGGTAAAGGTGAGGCAATCAACCTTGATTCATCAGACAATGCGACACCGATGCGAAGTGTCCCCGGATCGAGTGCCAATAGACGTCCTTGCACCGGAAGATCCGCCAGCTCAAGAAATTCCGGGGTTTTAGTTGTTTCTTTTTCTTGCACCAAGTGTTTCGATGTCTGATAATAGAGTCCTGATAAGTGTAACCTTTATCGGCAATGATCCGTATTAGCCGTAAGGATCGTTTTTATATAAGAGGTATTATATGTCATTTCGCGGTAAGATGTGGACGCTTTTGCTCTCGGCGGTAATAGCCGGATATGTTCTGGTTGGAGGATTGCCATTCGTTGGGAGTTTGCTGCAGACACAGGCTCAGCAGCCGATCAATGATTCAGGTGCTCAACTCAGGATATTCGGTGAGGTTTTGCAACATATACAAAACGACTACGTTGATGAGCCGGATCTGAATAAAGTTCGCCTCGGGGCTTTGCGCGGACTTGTTGGCGGGCTTGATCCTTATTCGTCATACCTAACCGCCGAACAGGTAAAGCAGTTCAACGGACGGGAAGCAACTAACACGGTAGGCATCGGTGCTGAATTCTCTCAAGTTTCACAATACCTTTACGTCCTTTCAGTTCTGAAAGGCTCAAATGCTGAAAAATCGGGTTTGAAAGCCGGAGATGTGGTCGAATACATCGAGAACCGGGCAACACGAGACATCTCGTTGTACGATGCCAAAGAAATGATAGATGGGGCTCCTGGGACAGATGTCACGCTACGCGTCCTCCGATCTGATTCAAAGCCGCTTACCCTAAAGATTCAGCGCGGGGCTTACACGGTTCCAAAAGTAGAAACACGAATGGAATCCGGAAATGTTGGTGTCATAAAGGTTTTCAGTCTTGAGAAAGGGGAGGCTGACGACATCAGATCTCAAGTAGAATCGCTCAAGAAAAAAGGCGTTGAAAAGATCGCTCTAGACCTAAGAGGTGTTTCGGCCGGTTCATTGGATCAGGCTGTAGAGGTTGCAAATCTTTTTATACGCGAAGGTGATCTTGCAAGTGTTACTGGCCGTGATAAGAGCGTTATCAAGACATTTAAGGCCGATGCAGGTAAACACATATTTGATGGAAAAGTAGCAGTTCTGATCGATTTCAGCACTGCTGGAGCGGCTGAAGCAGTGGCGTCGGCAATATTGGAAAGTAAGCGCGGTGAAGTGGTCGGTGAACGGAGTTTTGGTGCAGGAACAGCACAAAAGTTGTTCCCCCTGCGTGGCGGCGACGCTTTGCTTTTAACAGTTGAAAGATGGTCGTCCCCTTCAGGCAAACCTTTTCTCGGTGATGATCGTGATTCCATGGGGATCAAACCGTCCGTCGAGGTCAAACGTCCTGACACGCCTGAGCCAATCGAAGTCGAAGAATTGATCGAACAGAAAGAGGATCAAGCAGAAAATCCTCAGCAAACTCCTACACCGATTCCGTCGCCTACACCAAAACCTTCGACAGAAGATGTTCAGATGAAAAAAGCTTTGGAGATACTCAATACCGGCTCGAATACGGCAAAAGCTGCTGCTTAGTGAGTCGATATAGATCTTTAATAAAGAGGCCTGCTAAGAGCAGGTCTCTTTTGTTTGACACGGCGTTCTAGAATTTAAGTGTTGTTGGAAGATGCGTTTCCCTGTTAAAATCGGTTTCGGATGGATCAGCATTTTGTAGATATTCGCCCTTTGCATGAGACCGACCTGAACGAATGGTTGCGGCTTCGCAAGATCCTGTGGGACAGAACCCCGGAGGATGAGCATCAGGCTGAGATGGTGGACATAGTAGAGCACCCCGATTCGCAGCAGGTCTTCGTGGCGGAACATGACGGACGGCTTGTCGGCTTTCTGGAGGCAAGTATTCGGCCATTTGTAGAAGATTGCGATTCAGACCATGTCGGATATCTGGAGGGGTGGTTTGTTGACCCGGAATTCAGACATCAGGGTATCGGACGCGAATTGGTTGCTTCGGCGGAAAATTGGGCAAAGCAAAAAGGCCTTACCGAGATGGCCTCTGATGCTGAGATCGGTAATGAAACCAGCTTGGCGGCACATCGCAGCCTGGGTTATTCCGAAACATCCAGACTGGTGCATTTGCGAAAAGAGCTTTGATAAGCAATTTCGCGACTTTGCGATTAGCAAAACATGAAAAGCGTTAGATCAGTATTATTCATTTTGCTAGGCATTTTCATTGGCCTTTCTAATGTTGACGCTCAATCGACCGATCAACGCTATCCGACACCTATTACATCTGACGTTGTCACGGGCTCGATTTCTGCTCGAGCAATAAGCGATTCGCGCAAGACAGAATATTATTATGCCTTTGAAGGAAGACAAGGTGACATTTTTATAAATGTTGTTTATGAAAACCTCAACGGCGACATTGATGTCTTTGTTGTTGACGGCTTGCGTTTGATGACGCGCATCGTTGCCCTTGCGGATCACGGCATGACCGAAACAGGACGTGTTGTTTACCTGCGAAAACCTGAAAAATTGCTCCTAAGGGTAAGTGGCAGAACCCCAAACGATGACCCTGCAAGATTCACGATCAAATTTGCCGGCAGTTTTCTGGCAGTTTCTGAAGATCTGAACCGCAATGTGCCTGAACTTCCGAAAGTGTCGGTTCCCACTACCGTTCCTGAGAAGAAAGAAGAAGTTGCGAAAGGGGAATCGCAACCAAGGCTTGAGGTAGTCGTTGAGGAACCCGTTGCGGCCAAAGCCGAAGAACCGCAAAGGGAAGTGGCTGCTGAAAAGCCGCCTGAGGTTGAAAACACTACGCCGCCAACGCGACCCCAGACACGCTCTACCGCATCGAGGCAGCGACGAACACCGTCAAGAAACACACGCGCAGGGTCACGGCCCGAACCGGAACCAGAAAAAGCCGATGCAAAACAACCTGAAACAACAACCCCGCGAAAGGAAGAAACACCTGCTGAGCAGAAACTTGTCGTTATTTTTAGAGACGGAGCAAAAGTAGATGTGTCGATGAATGACGTGCTGCGTTTTTCAATGGACAGCGGAACACTGGTCATCGTTCAAAAGAACGGCCGCATCAGACGGTTTCAGATGAAGGACATTTCCAAATTTTCCGTTGAATAGGTTCAGGACTCTATATTTTGTCTGAGTCTCGTTATTAACGGATTCGTAGGATTCGCCTCTTCAAGCCTTTTCAAAGCCTCGGCAGCCTTGTCTTTCTCACCTTTACGAGTCAAAGCAATTCCAAGATAAAAAAGAGACGGTTCATGTTTAGGATCAGCTTTTAGTACCGTCTCGACCTCAGTTATTGCCTCGTCATAATTAGGCGGATCGAGTTCGATAAGAGAACCCGCAAGGTCCGCACGAGCATTATTGTCCTCAGGCGTAAGTGACAAAACCTTTCGGTATTGCACAACCGCATCATTGAACATCCGAGCGTCAAAATATGCGTTTGCCAAGACGAGATTGCCTTGCTTATCTTCCGGGCGAATTGCCAAACCGCGCTTGTAAAACTCCACGGCTTCAGCAAAACGCCCAATCTGTGCATACATATCGCCGGTTCTCATCTGAACTGCAAAATTTTTCGGTTCATTCTGAGCCTGATCCAGAACCTCTTGTATGTCCGCCTGAGGCATATTTCCTCCGTTCGCAATACCGTTGAACGGAGCTATCGGGGATGTCGAGGAAGACGTGGACAGCATTGAGGTGCGATTGATACTGTTCGCCCCCCAAAAACCGAGAAAAAGGCCAATGACCAAACCTGTGATACCGAAAACCAAAGGCTTTTGCATAATAAAACTCAGTCCGACAGTCTACGCGTAGCTGTGAAGTCCCGGCAACAAATAACTGACGCCCAAATAGGTAAATATCACCAACAGAAATCCGATTATCGCAAAATAGGCCGAGCTTCGCCCTTTCCAGCCGCGTGAGATCCTTGTATGCAGAAATGCGGCATAGGTCAGCCACGCAACCAATGCCCCGGTTTCTTTTGAATCAAATCCCCAAGGCCTGCCCCAGGATTCGTTCGCCCAGATAGCTCCGGTTATAAGCAGCATCGCCAATCCGGCAAATGCAAGGCAGGCGGTCTTGTACATTAGGTCATCCAATGATTCCAGGCTCGGTAATCTTTCTATAAGCTGATCTGTTCTGAACGCAAATAGAAGGCAGAAAAATGTTCCTGCCAAGGCCGTTATCAAGCCAGCCAGTTCAACCGGATTTGTATTGAGGCTAAGGTAAAGATCTTTTCCGTTTGCCTGGATATAACTTCGACCCATTTGATCCAGCTGGATCGGAGAGATCGCATTGTATTCGGCGGCTGTCAGGTTTTGCCTTTCCGCCAAAGCTCGGCCGGCAACAATATATTGATCCTTATCCGCTTCCAGTTGTGTCTGGAGACGAGGCAAAATATTATCGGTCGATCTCATACCGGAAACCATGAATACGACACATGCAAGTTGAGCCACAAGAGCTGCTTTCAATAAAATATGACCGATCTTTTTCGCAGCCTCATTCTGTTTGTAAAGATACAAAAGGAAACTCACGATAACCGCGACCGAAAGAACCGCTGCGATCACCATTGCAGGCCCTGCATATGGCAGCTCAAGCCTGAAAGGTGCGGAGAATGGCTTTCCGCCTGATGCGTTCGGCATGAACAATCCGGCGCGGTAAACGCCCTCTGTCAAAACGGAAAACTTACTGATAGTAGCAATTACCGAAAGAGTGAAGACGCTTGACCAAATGGCCATTGATTCCACCTTGACGCGATCTTTCAGCAAGTAGATAACCGCTATCGCAAAACATACGAGGGCAACACCATAACTAAGTGAGGCAACGCCTACGTGTATGGGCCTCCAGTATGAATCCAGCACTGGCGGCAAGTCTATGAACTCATTACCGATAAAACGAGCCAGCGTCAATATCAAGGCAGCCAGTGGAAGCGTAAACGAACTGAGCACCTGAAAATGCTTCTTTCTGGCAAGTAAAAGAGTAGTTATCCCAGCACCAAAAGCAAAAGCGATGCTGTAATCATAAAGATTTGCAAGAGGGATATACCTGAATATCCATGGTGTTTCGTCGCTGCCTCCGGCTCTAAGCATCTGTATCTCGCGTTCGTAGGCCGCGACCCAGCGGATAAGCCAGCTGGAAAGATTGAAAAACACTCCTAGAGCTGCTCCCCATAGTCCGATCTTTCGGGCCATTTCGGAAGGGGCGTAAAGATTTGTTATCTGAAAGAGTGCAGCAAGAATATAACACGCAAGAGCGATCATCATGAGCGAACCGTCCGACATGAACCGTTCTCCCATCTGCAATTTGCCCGCAAGCATCAGCAAACCTCCTCCTACAGCCGCAATTGCGGGAATGTATGAAAGCCAAGGTCTGCCTAACTCAGAATCGTATATCTCCTTTGCCATGTTATTACCTCTTAAAACTTCTAATCGGCCGAACGATCTTGATCATCGGTCATATTCTTTTCTTTTTCCCGAAGCACCGCCGCCATATGCTCAAATTTATCCTGAAATGCAGAATGGTTGCGATTGGTGTCTCCCGCCAGAACAACTTGATACTTGCCATCGGGCGTCTTTTCGATCAATGCCCAAACACGACGGTGAGAGAAGAAGAACACGAAAGCGAGGGCAGCCATCAGCCCAAAGCCGCCAAAATACCACGCGATGAAAGCACCGCTATAAGGATCGTATTTGATCGAAAGTACGTGAGCAAAAGGTACTTTCTCAAAATCAGCTAATCGCCATTTATAGCCTGCCTTCGGCGCTCCGACCGGGATATTCTCTGCAACCCCGCCTTGAAAAGCATAAACACGAATGCGTTCCCCGCCGGGCGGAACTACACTGAGTACCGCTACGGGATTGTTGTATTCGCCCGAACGCGTGTCAGGATTCCCGTCAGCGTTGAAAGCAAAATCGGGGAGAAATTCGTCATATTCTACCAGAGTACCGTCAGCTAGGGTTCCTGATCCGCGACGCGGTATAACGATCTCTTGTTTATTTCCGTCACTTTGAGATTCTATATCTAGAACAATGCTGCGTGCGCTTCCGATACGTGACGCTTCAGCCTGAAAGAACCTATAGCCTCTATAGCTGAACGGATTGTTCATGCTTACGTCCGCCGTGGTCACTCCGTAATCAGGGTCGGTAATTCTTATCTGAGTACGCCAATCCAACGTATTCGTCACCGAAATTGAACCTCTCGGGTCGATCAGTTTTTGCTGAATATCAGTACACTCCACAGTAAAGGGAAGCTGGACGTTATACTTTTCCCGTTTATCCAGATCTATGCGGATCATCTGTATCTGATCCGAAACATCTCCGGGTATCATGCGAACGTCGGCGTCAAATCCCCATTGATTTGCAACAAAATGTCCCAGAAAAAGCGTGAGCAAGGCAACATGGACAAGATAAGCTCCGATCCTGTTCCACTTGCCGCGATCTCCAAAAATAGTTTTGGTCTGAATCTCCTCTATCTTTGAAAAATCCCTTTTTCCGTTCTCATCAACCCCGTATGAGCGTACGCTGTCATCGGTCGAGGTCGGCGAATAACCATTCTCACGAAAAACGTCCTCAACGATCTTTGTAACTGCTGCCTGATCGCTAGAGTCAGTGGCAATGATCGTGTTTTCTTTCTGGCTAAGCAGCCACGGCCCCGTAGCAGTCTTTTTGGGCGAGGAGATATAGCTCCAGGCAGAAGGGAACCGGTCTATCGAAGCGAGAACTATGTTCAGCGACAGCACCAGAAGAATGGCGTTGAAATACCAGCTATAATATATGTCAAAAAAACCGAGATACCCGTAAACGACCCTTTCTGCAGGAGTAAGAGAAGCGTAATATGAATCAAAACCCGTAACGTTCTGCTGGATGATGATCATACCGATCATCGATAGAACAACAAGCACACATAAAAGCGTCACGCCAAACCTGACGGAACTCAGAAAGTTGATGAACCTGTTAAGAAGCGGCAATGAACGGCGCTGAGCATTGCTTTTTCCCCTGATTGTTTCCTCTGCTACAGACATTTTACGACGAGATATTCAATAAAAATCATATCCTAGCGGACAGTGTTTGTCACACGCACATAGATTAGTCAATCTTCTCAGAATAAGAAGCTTTGTTGCCCCTTACTGGCTTGGAAATTGAATGATATAAAGGTATTCTTGGACTATCCGGTAATGCAGGCGGTAACCACTGAACAAGATAATACAACCACTTTGAGCGCTCGCGGGCGCCTTGAGGCTTTCTTTGAGCTTACAAAGCCGCGAATAGCCTTCTTGCTGGTGCTTACCTCAGCGGCAGGATTTTATGCCGGCTCCATAGGAACTTTTGACACATTGCTTTTCGCTCATTCGATGCTTGGCATCACCCTGCTTGCTTTCGGTGTTGCGACGTTGAATCAATGGTATGAGCGTTCAATTGATCCGCTAATGGAAAGAACGGCCGGAAGACCGATACCTGCAGGAAAGGTCACGCCTACCGAGGCTCTTGTTTTTGGCATAGCCCAATGTGTTGTCGCCGAACTGTATCTTTTATTCTTTGTGAACATTTTGACGGCTGCACTTGGACTCACCGTGATCGCGGGATATGTACTTGTTTACACGCCGTTAAAAACAAAAACCTCAGCCTCCACAGCGATCGGTGCTTTTCCCGGGGCAATGCCTCCGCTGATGGGGTGGACGGCTGCAACCAATGAGATAACACTCGGAGCCTGGGCTTTGTTCGCTATTCAGTTCCTGTGGCAGTTTCCTCACTTTCTCGCGATCGCATGGCTATATCGTGAGCAATACGCAAAGGCAGGCATACTTATGCTCCCGGTTGTAGAACCCGATGGCCGACTGACAGCTCGCCAGATAGTGATATTTACGCTTATGCTGGTGCCGGTGAGTCTTGGGCCTTTCTTTTTAGGTTATGCCGGTATTTATTTTCTCATAGGTGCGACCCTGCTTGGCGTATGGTTCCTGTTTGAGAGTGTCAGAATGGCTCGTTCAAAAACCAACAAGGCCGCCCGGAAACTTTTGCTCGTCTCAGTCATATATCTGCCTCTTTTCTTTCTTCTAATGGTTCTCGACAAGATCTAACCATGCTCACTGAATCCGTAAACACCATCGACACATCAATAAGGGAAAGAGATCTTACTTCGCCTGGAGGAGGAGATTCGTTGACCGGCCCCGGAAAACGCGGCCCGCTACGCCCTGAACCGTTCGATGACATGGATGACGATGAGAACGCTTTTCGCGATAAATCCAAAATAATAACACTGTTCCTGCTGCTTGTTGTCCTGATGACCTTTGGAGGCCTGATCGGGGCATATGTGGTTATCGCAACCAATGATGTCGTAGAATGGCAGCCGTTTTCTCTACCGATACCCGTTTGGATCAGCACAGTTCTGATAATTATTAGCAGCCTTTCTTACGAATTGGCAAAACGCGGTGTTATCAACTCCGATACGTCAGCTACAAGACTTTACATGCTCATTACATCAGCGCTAGGCGGGATGTTCATAGCATCCCAGCTGATGGCATGGCTTGTTTTGGTCAATCGTGGATTTTATCTGAGCGGAAATCCGTATTCCGGCTTTTTTTACATTCTCACGGCGATCCACGCCGCCCATATACTGGGCGGTATAGTTGCCCTCGGGGCGATCACGCTGAGAACGTGGTACCCGACCGCCGATCTGGACGAATACGGTTACAGAAAGGCTCTGGCTATCTCGGTTGGAATGTACTGGCATTTCATGGGCTTTCTTTGGATCGTCCTTTTTCTTCTGCTCGGTTTTTGGAAATAGATCAAAATGGAGTTTCTGCCTATTTTTCCCCATCTTAACGCGGCATTGAATGGCATCAGCGCCATTTTTCTCATGGCCGGATTTTATTTCATCCGTGCCAAAAAGATACCGACCCATAGGGCGTGCATGTTAGCCGCATCAACCCTTTCAGCTTTATTTTTAGTGTCATATCTTACTCATCACGCCCTCAGAACCTATTATTTTGGACTTGGCCCTACCCGTTTCGAAGGCCAAGGCATCGCCCGGCCGATCTATTTCACGATACTTTTGTCACATACCGTCCTCGCCGCAGCTGTAGGCCCATTTGTATTGTTGACCCTCTGGCGTGCCTTGAAGGGAAATTATGAACGCCATAAACGTATTGCTCGGTATGTTTTCCCAGTATGGCTATACGTAGCGCTAACGGGCGTAGCAGTCTATCTGATGCTCTATCAGATCTTTCCGGCAAAATAGGAAAAAATCAATAAAAGACGTTGATTTATTGCATCTGATGTGCTACATTCTATACGTTGAAAAGTTGATCACCGAGAGCAGGGGTGTCTCATGACATACTTGCTGCGGGGGAACCAAGGTAATGTTGATATAGATCATTACGGGGGCGAAGCGGCAAAAGCTGCGGGGATAATCTTTCGTTCCTAGCCCGTCAGCTAACCTCGTAGGTGTGGCAAAGAAGTTACTGCAACAAAACTCATTAGTTGCTATTTGTGTGTGCTTCGCGCTCTGCTTTTTCAACATGTCCAGCAGACATACCGGTCTTCTCAAAGGGAAAGATCCCGCGAAACGCTTCGCGGGGTTTTTCTTTAAGTTGGGTATATCGCCGTAGCAATTCCGATCATGGATCATTTTTCTTGATCAATTACCATTTTTTTGAACTTCCTATTTTGGGGCTTATCATCAACAATAGTAAAATCAATCGTCTTCCGCACATGCATCTTGTATGAAAACACGCATAGGACTTATTTTTGGCGGCAGATCTGGTGAACACGAGATCTCTATCAGGTCGGCAGTTTCAGTCATCAAGGCTATTGATAGAGACAGATATTCGATCGTCCCGATCGCGATCGACCGGACTGGGCATTGGCTTAGCCCCGCAGATTCGAGCAAGCTTTTGCCTGCCGATATTGCCGATCTTATTGATGTTAATGACAATGAGGGCGGATATGGACTTTTGGCTGATACGGCATTCAATGGATTGACTTCTCTTGTTGACGGGCATTCGAATATCGGGCTTGACGTCGTTTTCCCTCTCTTGCACGGACCCATGGGCGAAGATGGGACGATACAGGGTTTGCTAGAAATGGCGAATATTCCGTATGTGGGTTGCGGAGTCCTGGCGTCGTCATGCGGCATGGATAAGGTCACGATGAAAACCCTTTTTAAGGATGCCGGACTGCCCATATGCAGATTCATCTGGTTTCTTAGAAAAGATTGGGAAGCAAACCCTGAAAGACTGATCGCAAATATTGAAAAAAAGGTCGGATATCCGTGTTTTGTTAAACCTTCGAACCTTGGCTCATCTGTAGGAATCTCGCGAGCCGGAAATGCGGAAGAACTTGCTGCAGCCATTCGGCTCGCAGCGGAATATGACCGCAAGATCATCGTAGAAGAAGAACTTAAAATGCGTGAGATAGAATGCGCGGTGATAGGTAACGACGATCCTGTGGCAAGTCGTCCGGGCGAATATATAATCCGAAACAAGGAAAAGGCTTTTCTGGATTATATCGAGAAATATTCGGGCACAGGCAACAATGAGTTTGTCGTTCCTGCTCCGGTTTCCGAAGAATTGGAAATGAAGATACGTGAAATGGCCATTCAAGCCTTTAAGGCTATCGACGGTTCAGGCCTCGCCAGAGTAGATTATTTTCTGCGAACCGATAACGGTATGCTTCTGGTAAACGAGATCAACACGATGCCCGGTCTGACCGATGCCTCAGGATTTCCAAAAATGTGGGAGGGAAGCGGCAGGACATTCACAGACGTGATCGATCTATTGATAAGCCATGCGATAGAGCGCCATTCGGACCGGTCAAGAAACAGTACCGGCAAATAGTGCATAGGCATTACGCAAAAGGAGGTAATTATGTCAGTAGCAAAGAATATCGAGATCATATCGTCCTCAAAGACCGGTTTTGATGACGCCATCACAACCGGCATAGAAAGGGCTTCACAGACGATAGACAACATCAGGGGAGCGTGGGTAAAAGATCAGAAGGTAGAGATCAGGGACGGAAAGATTTCTGAATACAGAGTGACCTTGATAGTCACATTTGTTCTTTCGGATGACTAATCCTTATCGCGTTTCTCGGCGGTATATCCTTTTCGGGTTCTGATTGTTAGTCCAGGACGGCTGATGCGGAGTTCTATCTCTCGCCATTTGCCGTCCTTCTTTTCGTTCAGCGGCGTATAGCCTAGCGTATATTGCTCTCCGAGTTCCTTCACGATATTCTCAAACGCTTCACGCATTGCAACTCCGCCGGGAGCCGCTATAAAAGATCCGCCTGACCTCTCAGCAAAATTCTTAAGGGCTCCGCGATTTTGCTGGCGTTGGCTTTGCGGTCCGGTTGGAGACGCCATATCCACCGTATAAATTAAGGCATTTACGGCCATTGCTTCCCGTAGGGCGCGTGAAGCCGAGCGTGAACTCTGGTTGTCAGCACCATCAGAAAGCACCACAATAGCCCTTCTTTTTTCGGGCCTGTCGCGCAGAGCTTCCGCGGCTTTAAAAACTGCATCATTCAGAGATGTCATGCCGTAGGAGCGAAGATCGAATATTCTTTCTGATATATCCCGGCTATTTGAAAAGTCCTGAATAAGCTCGACTTTGCTGTCAAATTTATAAATGGCAACGTGGTCATCTACTCGAAGGCCGTCAAGAAATTTGATAGCGGCAGATCTGGCGAGGCTAACGCTTTGCTCCATGCTGCCGGATGTGTCTATCAGTATCACGGCTGCAAATGGAGTTTCTTCAGGTGAAAACAGTGATATCGGCTGTGCTACTCCGTTCTCAAAAACAGAAAACAGTTCTTTTCTCAGGCCTGAAACTACACGCCCATTAGTATCAGTGATCAGGGCATTCAAGACTACCAGATCTGAATCTACACTTATAACATCTTCATCTTGAGCCAGTATTGTAGGTATGAGTAGAAAAACAAACGTTAAGAGCAGGATTGAGCGAATTATCGTTGCCATTTTTGCAGGGAAAATACGTGCGTCTAGCGCCGCAGTTTCAGAAATCTTGCGACCCGGATCACCGTGTTCGAAGATCTGATCGCTACCGCTGAGATGGAAAATCTGGTCGTCTTTTTCAGCTCACCTAAAAGTTCCTCTGTCGCATCTTTCAGAAACGTTACCGCCTGAGTTAGATTCGAGGGCTTCTCTATCTCTTCATCTTCTTCGAGCGTCAGACCGTCGTTATTTCCGCCAAGATCTTTTCTTATGCGTGTAACAAGTTTTTCCAGATCATCTAGCTTTTTATGATCTGTGGCCGAGAGCTGCTCTTTCTTTTCCACTGCTTCGAAAAGCTCTGATGCTATCTCGGCAGCCGTCTCACCACGTTTGAGCATTTCTTCATGCTGTTTCTTTTCACGATCTTGGAGCTGACGCTGACGCATCTCCCTCATGTTTCGGGGAAGGCTTTCCTTTTCTTCGGTCTGCAAGGTTGGTAAAGGTAGGCTGTCATTCGGCGTGGCTTGAGCACAAAGTGAGCCCGCCGCTACAAGCCCGAAAACAAATATAAATACTACCCTTACTATGAGCATCGAATTCAATATCTATTTCATTGGTTATCCGGATCGGGTTTCAATACATCATCCGGTGAAATTCCAGTTACCGATTCTACTAAGGCTACCAAAAATTGTTCTTCGGCCAGCCCTGAACTCGGAACCGTTACCCATTCTGTTGAAAGGCCGCGTGCAGAGCGTCCCTCCACCTTCGCGGTGACGGAAATATTGTTTCTCATTCCGTCGATAGGCTGCACTTCGATTATCAGGCTAAATTGGCCGCGTGACCACGCGTCATCACCAAACGCGAGGTTGCCATAACGTTTTAGTTCTGTAGTGGCTATCACTTGTCCGCGCCCGATGATAAAAGGCTGCGTGATAATAATGCCTTCATTCGGTCTTGATGCCGCCTCGTCAATGACCATCTTTTTCTCACGCAGGACATTCTGGACGGCCATGACCAAACCGTCTCTGCGTCCATTCAGTTGATATGGATTGGCAAGGCGTTCTCGAGTTTTAGTTTTATCCTTTCCCCAGTCGAACGTCCTGGTGGCATCTGTAGTTCTGGATGTAGTTTTTCCGGCATCGTCTCTTATTTTTTGAGTTTGGGTATCAACGCCTTTTTGAGCGGATACACCGGTTGCTGACAGAGCAACAAAGACGATGACGGAAAGTTTTGTAAAGCGTTTCATTTCAATTTCAGACTGCCCGTAGAGATATATTGATATTCGTCTGTATATGATGAACCAACTCAGCTATCCGGTTGCATTGTGGTTCAAACTAAACTGGGCATTTAGTGCTTTTCCAGTTTAGCATACCATTCAATAGAGCGGGCAAGGCCTTCTTCCAGAGAAACAGCTGCTTTCCAACCGGTTACTTTGTTCATTTTATCACCGGAAAGATATTGAGCATCTATCTCGTTCGCGATCTTGGTCTGAAGTAGCACATTTGGTTTGACCGTTCCGGACTTACCGCACTTTTCTATGACTAGCTCCACGAGATCGATGATCCTGACCGGTTCATTCGTTCCGAAATTAAAGGCTTCGCCTGCAGTTTCCGATATATTTTCAGCGAGTTTCAGATACCCCTCGACAACATCATCCACATATACAAATTCACGTATCGGTGTGCCGTCGCTTCTGACTATTGGATCTTCGTCACGTAAGACAGAAAGGATCGTTCCCGGAATTATCCTTGAAAGATTGAGGTCGCCTGGGCCATAGATATTGGCTGAGCGGGATACAGCAACCGGCAGCCCGTATGTCACCGCATACGACCGCGAAAGCATGTCGGTACAGGCTTTAGAAACATCGTACGGAAAAACCGCATTCAAAGACAGATCTTCGTTATACGGCAGGTCAGAATGAGTCCCATATGCTTTATCGCTTGATGCAACAACGACACTATTTACGCACGAGATCTGTCGACAAGCTTCAAGCAGCATATAGGTGCCGCGAATGTTGGTCTCAAATGTTGAGATCGGCGAACGGTTAGCAGGCCCTACTATCGCCTGTGCGGCCAAATGGAAAACGCTGTCAATCTCCAGCTCATTCAACGATCTCTGAAGCAGATCGCCGTCTTCTACACTCCCGCTGATAAATGAAACGCGATCACTTACTCCGAGTGCTGAGAGCGAATCGGGAATGATCTCATCACGGCGCAGACAAGCGACGAAAGCTCCTTCATCTACGAGCCGCTTAACAAGATTGGCCCCGACAAAACCGGTCCCGCCGGTAACAAATACCCTTTTATTCCTCCAAAGATCGCTCATATCATTTACCAGCATTTCCAAGGTGCATCTGATTCCCAAAGTTCATTGAACTCAAGGCTGTCCTTAAATGTATCCATACATTTCCAAAATCCGTCGTGGCGAAAAGCCATAAGCTCGCCTTCTGCCGCAAGACGTTCAAGAGGCTCTCTTTCCAACACTGAACCAGATTCTAAAAGTTCCAGAACCGAGCGTTCGAAAACAAAAAAACCGCCATTGATCCAGACATCCAATTTGGGCTTTTCTCTAAATTGTTCGACCGCTCCTTCGTCCGAAATATCAAGAATACCAAAGGTCGAATTTGGCCGTACTGATGTTAAGGTAGCCTTTTTTCCATGTGACAGATGAAAATCCAGCAGAGCCTTTACATCAATATCCGAAAGGCCGTCACCATACGTTACAAAGAAGCGCTCTTCTTCGGCAAGTGAATCCCTTATCGCAGCTATCCTGCCGCCGGTATTAGTGTCCTGACCGGTGTCAAAGAGATCTACACGAATATCATCGAACAGGGAATCGCTGAAAGATCCATCAGACCCAAAATAATCTTTGATCAGATCACCTAGATATCCGGTACACAATGAGAAATCCCGGAATCCGGCAGCCGCATAAATATTTATCAGATGCCAGATAATGGGTTTTCCGCCGATCTCTACCAGGGCTTTCGGAACGGCCTTTCCCAGTGCATCAAGCCTCGTCCCGCGTCCGCCGCATAAAACAACAGTTCTCATTCTTGAGTGTTGGTCAACTCCCACAATTTTGCGTATTTCAGGAATACGCCGTACGCCGTAAATATTGCGATGATCATTCCCTGAATGCCGTCGCGAAAGCCCTGTTTTACAATATAACTCCTGAAAAAGGCTGCAATCGTTGAGACGAATAAATGAAAGATCCCTGTTGTTTTGCCCTTTTCCTTAAGGTGTTCTGCCGCCAGTGACGCATACATTTCCGTCACTCTATGATGTTCCGCCAAATTTTGCTTCGTGTAATGGAGCAGTTCGCCACCGAGCGTTTCCACGCTGCCGTCAACCCGTGCCGTCTGATGCGGCGCCACGCCGTCCCAATAGCTTCGCTCCTTTCGATAGAGTCGCATCTGATAGTCAGGATACCATCCTGAATACCTGATCCAGCGTCCGAGATATTTCGTACTTCGCGCGATCTTAAACCCGCTAGGAAGCTCGCTTTCGGGAGTCTCACGAAGCTTTTCTATCGACCTTTTCAGTTCATCGGTAACGCGTTCGTCGGCGTCGATCCAAAACAGCCAATCACCGGAAGCCAACGAATCCGCATATTCATGCTTGTCCTTAAACCCTTTGAATTCGCGGTTAAAGACCTTATCAGTATATTGTCTTGCGATCTCGGCAGTTCTGTCTGTCGAATCAGAATCAACGATAATGATCTCATCAGCCCATGCCACTGTTTCGCAAACATCAGCAATATTGCTTTCCTCGTTAAAAACGATGATGCAGGCAGAGATCTTCATCGGGATATTCTTACATTGCTTTGGCAAAAATAAAAGCGTGGCGGGTTTGCCACGCTTTCAAGAAGAAAATATATGCTTTTATCACTGACCGTCAACAGGCGACTGAACGTCGATGTTATTGACACGGAAAGTTGTCGAAGTCGCACGCTGCAGATCGGCAAGCGACTTATTGTAATCTGTCTCCGCCCTTATTTCCGCATTCCGGGCCGTCATCAGAGCGTTCTCCCGCTGAAACAATAGGAATGTCGTCGAACGTCCTGATTCAAAAAGCCTTCTTTCGCCATCAAGCTGTATCTCAGCGTTCTCACGAGCACGTCGGGCTGCCAGTACACGCTGTCTTGCGGTTTCAACAGACTGAACCGCGTTGCGAACCTCAACGATAACCGTCTGTTCCTGAGCCCTTAACTGGGTCTCTATTCTGTTCTGCGTTATCTGTGCTCCGGCAAGATTAGCCTTCGCCGTCCTGTTCCTGAACGGGAATGAGATAGTAACACCGATCGAAAAATTCGGTGCATCTGACCGGAACGTGTTTGCCAGAGACCGGCCAAGTCCGCCAACGGCATATGATGGCTGTCCCGGTATTACAACCTGCGGATTGAGTATCGGATCAAGTCCTGTCACAGCTCTGGTCTCATTCAGACCATTGAAAAGCAACAAGTCTGCCTGAGAGGTGAACATGTTGGTTATAACCGGATCGGTTGTTCCGTTGCGAGCCAGCCCGTTCAATGAAAAACTTGTGTTCAGATCGATCTGCGGCTTTGTCTGATTTCTGAAAAAGTCTAGATCGATCTTATTTATATCCTGGCTTAATTTCAGGCTTCGCAGCTCATAGCGGTTTGCCATGGCATCACTGAGGGCGTCCTGAAGATTTATAGGATCGGTAGAGAAAGCCGGAGTGTCGGTCGGCAGATAGGTTCTATTCCACTCTGGGGAAACAGCGTCTCTCAGCAAAAGCTGTTTCAAACTGTTATCAGTTATCGAGACTTGCTGTGTCGCAACGATCACTTCAGCTTCCCGATTAGCGAGTTCCGTCTCGACCTCTGCCTTTGCGAGCGGAGCCGCCGAACCGGCTGCGATACGAGCCTCTACCTGACGCAGATTTTCACGCGTCAGTTCCAGATTTGCCTGTTTGTTCTGCTGATCGCGCAATGCAAAGACAAGATCCCAATATACCCTCTGAACCTGTGTAATGACCTCGATGGTCTGACGCCGAAATTCAGCATCGGTCTGTTCCAGCCTGCGTCTGGCAATGATAAGATTTCGCCTCGTGTTATCTATCTTTCGGTTACGGAATAACGGCTGTGTGAAACGTACGCCGTAGCTGGATGAATAGATAGCACTGCTGCTGGATCCGAGCGAACCGGAACTGACCTGAGCCTGTGTGAAGGCATTCTCCGTTCGTGAGTTATTAAAGAACGTGCTGAAATTACCGCCGGTCGATAGCTGCTGGGTCAGACCCGCGTTGACATCAATGTCACTGGTCGCGGACGAACCAGTTGTGTTGTTCCTGCGATATGTCGGAGTCACGGAAAAGACCGGATCGTAAAAACCTCTCAATGCATCGATCTGAGTTTCCTGAATGCGAACATCATCACGGGCAATATCAATATTCGTGTTATTAGCTAAAGCACGGCGTATTGCCTCGTCCAACGTGAGCGGAACCGTATCCGCAGTCTGAACGCCAACACGTGCCAATATTTCAACAGTGCGAGCATCCGGGAATGTTGTGCTGCGCGTCGAATCGCCGCCGGAGGTGACCGTACCTTGCACCTGTGTCCTTGACGTTGAGTTGACAGCAACCTGGGTCTCTTGTGCAAAAGAATTTTCCGCTGTGACCGCAATGCAGAACGCGGCAAGAAATTGAGCGGCTAATAGCGAACGAAATATCTTCATTAAGGATATGCTCCAGAAAAAAAGGCGTGGCCGTGGCTTCGCCGTAAAGTCAAACTGGTATTACGTCACATTAATTGTCTTAGTTTCAACAATTTTGGCATACTCGCGTGACAGTTACTCAGAAGATCTAAACATTACTACCTTTGAAGTTTGCCATAAATTGGAGTATCTTCGACATTTTAGCATACGGAATTATTAGGAGGCTTTCACAGATCAACAATGGGTATAAAAGTAGCTATTAACGGATTTGGGAGGATCGGCCGCAACGTGCTTCGATCCTGCATCGGTGATAAGGATATAGATTTTGTTGCGGTCAATGACCTGACCGATACAAAAACACTGGCTCATCTACTGAAGTATGATTCAGTAATGGGCAATTTGGACAATGAAATATCGGCAGAAGGCGATACGATCACGGTTGACGGTGATTCCTTCAAGGTATTTTCCGAAAAAGACCCTGCGGCAATAGACTGGTCATCTGTTGGGGCAGAGATCGTCATCGAATCAACAGGCAGATTTACAAACGCTGAAGATGCGGCAAAACATCTCCGCGGATCTGTTAAAAAGGTCATCATCTCAGCTCCGGCAAAAGGTGAGGACGTGACCATCGTGCTGGGCGTGAACGACGATATGTACGACCCTGCAAATCATCATGTAATTTCCAATGCTTCATGCACAACCAATTGTTTGGCTCCGGTTGCAAAGGTAATTCATGAAAAATTCGGTATTAAGAACGCATTGATGAACACGATCCACAGCTATACGAACGATCAGCAGCTTTTGGATCTGCCCCACAAGGATCTCCGCCGAGCGCGTGCTGCCGGTCTTTCGATGATTCCGACCTCGACCGGTGCCGCAAAAGCGGTTGCTCTTGTCATTCCAGAACTCAAAGGCAAATTTGACGGCATCTCGGTTCGCGTCCCTACGCCAAATGTCTCACTCGTTGATGTTGTAATGAACGTTGAAAAGGAAACCTCGACCGAAGAGGTCAATCAGGTTTTGAAAGACGCCGCTAACGAAGAACTTAGTGGAATTCTGGCGTTTTCTGAAGAGCCGCTCGTTTCGATCGATTTCCGCGGCAACCCGAACTCTTCGATCGTTGACGCTGAAAACACTAAGGTCATCGGCGGAACCGCGATAAAGATACTTTCGTGGTATGACAATGAATGGGGTTATTCCTGCCGCGTCCGCGACCTTGTGAAGTTCATCGCGAATAAAGGCCTGTAAGATCTTCACCGCAAAGACGCGGAGACACGGAGCATTCTGTTAGAAAGCCTCCGTGCTTCTGCGTCTCGGCGGTGAATTTACAATATTTCTATGCAGAAAAAGACGATCAAAGATGTAGATATCGCGGGCAAGAGGGTTTTTATCCGTGTAGATTTCAACGTACCAATAAAGAACAGCGTGATCGAGGACGACACGCGTATAAAAGGCGCTTTGCCGACGATCAAATACGCTGTCGAACAGGGAGCAAAGGTCATTCTCGCCTCGCATCTTGGCAGGCCGTTGAAAGATAAGAAGAAGGCAGAGGAAAAAGGCTTGCCGTATGATGCCGGTAAATACACGCTAAAACCGGTAGCTGAAAAGCTTTCTGAATATCTGGGATCAGCCGTAGCGTTTGAACAGGACGGAAATATAGCGTCATTGGTTTCTGTAATGAATGGCGGCGATGTCGTGATGCGTGAAAACCTTAGGCTGGATGCAGGCGAGGAAAAGAACGATCCCGATTTTGCAGAGCAGCTTGCCGATGGCATTGACGTTTATGTAAATGACGCCTTCGGCACAGCTCATCGCGCTCATGCTTCAACCGAAGGGATCACGCATTTTGTAGATATATGCGTTGCCGGGCTTTTGATGGAAAAAGAGCTTGAATTTCTTGGCAAGGCTCTTGAAGATCCTGACCGGCCTTTTGTTGCTATTCTCGGCGGAGCAAAGGTTTCAGACAAAATTCCTGTAATTGAATCTCTGATCGAGCGTAAGGTGGATAAGCTGCTGATCGGCGGGGCAATGGCGTACACATTCTTTAAGGCACAGGGCTTTACTGTCGGCAAATCGCTGGTCGAGGACGACATGATGCCAAAGGCTCTTGAGATCGAACAGCAGGCAAAAGATGCCGGTGTCGAACTTATCCTTCCAACCGATCATCAGGTCGTCGATTCATATGATCCGATCAATTCCAGAAAATCAATACCCGTCGCTTTTACGAACACCGGTCTCGTCGGCCTCGACATCGGCCCGGAAACGGTTGAGATCTTCAAAGCGGCTCTGGATGGAGCAAAGACCATCGTCTGGAATGGTCCGATGGGAATGTTCGAGGAAAAGCCTTTTGACGAAGGAACCGTCGCAATAGCAAACGCGGTAGCCGAAGCGACCGATAAGGGAGCCACTTCTATCGTCGGCGGAGGCGATTCAGTAGCAGCCGTAAATCAAGCCGGTCTCGCTGACAAGATATCGCACATCTCCACCGGCGGCGGTGCCACGCTGGAATTTCTTGCGGGTGATGTCTTGCCGGGCGTGGCTGCCTTAGAGGACAAATAAATATTGGATACATCTGTAAAAATTAGACGACTCGAATTTACTGAAAAAAACGTCTCTTAAGAAATCTAAATGAGAAAACCCGTAATTGCAGGAAATTGGAAAATGTTTAAGCTGACCGCTGAGTCGGTCGAGACGGCTTTGGCCTTGAAGCCTTTGGTGGCGAATGCCAACCATTGTGAAGTTGTGATCGCTCCTGTGTTCACCGCCCTAAAGACGGTTGCGGACAGGCTGGAAGGGTCGAATATAAGCGTTTCGGCTCAGGATTGTGCAGTTCAGAATGAATTTGGCGCTTTGACGGGCGAAGTTGCCCCGGTGATGTTGAAAGATGCTGGATGCAGCCACGTCATAATCGGGCATTCGGAAAGAAGACAGTTTTTTGGCGAAACGGATGAAACTGTCAATCGCAAGACCAAAGCTGCCTTAGCAGCGGGCCTGACACCGATAGTTTGTGTCGGCGAGTTGCTCTCCGAAAGGGAAGCGGGCAATGCCGAGACTGTCGTAAAAACACAGCTTACAGACGGGCTTGCGGGTTTGACAGTCGCCGATATGGAACGTATCATTATCGCTTACGAGCCTGTTTGGGCGATAGGTACGGGTAAAACCGCCACGCCGGAGCAGGCTCAAGAAATGCACCGCTCCATACGTCAAACCCTTGCTTCTGTTCATGGTTCTGACATTGCCGACAAGATTCGGATCTTGTATGGCGGATCGGTAAAACCGGACAACGCGGGTGAACTGATGTCACAACCGGACGTTGACGGAGCATTGGTTGGCGGGGCCAGTTTGGAAGCAGAAAGCTTTGCCCGCGTAGTGAATTATAAATAGGTCTGAATACAGGCCTTAAAGGTGAACTAAAAAGTTGATATACGTTCTATACACAATATTTTTTATTGCCAGCATCCTGCTCGTTGCCACGGTGTTGCTACAGCCCGGAAAAACGGACGCAGGAGCATTGTTCACAAGCAATATCTCCAGCTCGGCTTTCGGTCCACGCGGAACCGCTTCGATCTTGTCAAAGATCACGATAGTCTCTGCATCGGTGTTTATGGTCGTGGCTTTTTTGATCTCGTTGCCCGCTCTTCAAGGCGGCACTTCGGTACTCCAGTCGGTTGCCGAACCGACCGCAGAATCGACGACACAGCCGACAGAAGCAGCTGCTAATACGACCGAGGCTCCGGCTGCGGAAACGAACACAAATTCGACTCCGGCCGAACAGCCGGCAGACAATTCACAGGAAGCACCTGCACAGGCTCCTGCGAATAACTAGTTCTTTTCAACTATTGCTCAGGTGGCGTAATTGGTAGCCGCGCACGTTTGAGGGGCGTGTGGAGCGATCCGTGCGGGTTCGAGTCCCGCCCTGAGCACCATATCAAAAAGACGGGCAATTTCAAGCCCGTCTTTTTTTTCGATTTGATGCCTCTTTCGTTATTTGACGAACATTGTGCCGGTTCCTTCATCAGTAAAGACCTCTGATAAGAGAGCATTTCGTTTGGATCCACTGATAACATGTGCCGAGTGCACACCGCGTTCAATTATCGAAGTAAGGCTCTGTAGTTTTGGTATCATTCCCCCAGTCGCCTTACCTGTTTCTATCATTTCATTTGCTTCGGTAACAGTAAGCCTGTCAAGCTTCGTTGTCTTATCATTCGGATCCAGATAAATGCCATTCACGTCTGAAAGCAGTATCAGTTTTTCGGCCTTTAAGCTGACGGCGATCTCCGCCGCTATAGTGTCCGCATTTATATTAAAAACCTTGCCTGTGTCGTCTGCTCCGAGCGACGATATTATAGGCAGATAACCGCCGCCAAGCAGCAGTTCGATCAGGTGTGTGTCAACACTGACAATGTCGCCAACGTGGCCGAAATCCACTGACTCCGTCACCCCTGTATCACGATTAACTACATCCTTTGGCGGACGCCTGACAGCCTTGATAACACCACCGTCAACTCCGGAAAGCCCGACAGCATCAATGCCGCGACCGCGTAGCTCCGAAAGAATTTCAGTGTTGATCTTTCCGCGAAAGATCATCTTTGCCAGATCAAGCGTGTCGTCGTCCGTCACGCGGCGGCCTTCAATAACGGTCTGTACAACACCGAGTTTCTGAGCCAGTTCAGTAAGCTGTTTGCCGCCGCCGTGTATAACACAAACACGTATCCCGACCTGATGCAGCAATGCAAGTTCCTCCGCCAACGAAGCAAGATTTTCCTTGTCCTCAGTGACTTTACCGGAAAATTTAACGACAAACGTATGCCCCTTGAATCGCTGAATGTAGGGGAGTGCTTCTCGTAAAAGATCTAGTGTCTCTATGTCCATTATTATTTATCTGGTCGATTAAATTTCTATTTTGAGGCCTCTTGAACTGGCTATAATGCATTTTCCGCAGCATCTCACTTAAGCAAGCGTGTTAGTAATGCTTTTTGGAAATGAAGCCGGTTCTCCGCTTCATCGATAACGACCGAACGCGGCGAATCTATGACACCGTCGGTGACAATGACATTTCTGCGGACAGGAAGGCAATGCATAAATAAGGCGTCATCCGTTCTCGCCATTTTTGTCTCATCGACTATCCATTTATCACGATAAACGGCACGTTCACGAATCTCCTGATTAGCATTGCCGTAATGATATTTGCTGCCCCAGCTTTTGGCGTAAACGACCTCGACATCATCAAACGCACTTTCGACATCGTTGGTAAATTCGACACTGCCGCCCGCATCCCCCGAATGTGCTTTGAGCTCATCGATCAATTCATCATCGAGTTCGTAGCCCTTCGGGTGAGCAATTCTTATGTCATGTCCGAACTGTGCCGCGGCGAGTGCAAAGCTGTTCGGCACAGCCATTGGCAGTGGCTTGGGATGCCATGCCCACGTCAGCAGAACTTTCTTTTTCTTTTCGCCGAGGTTTTCGCGGATCGTCATCATATCCGCCATCGCCTGACACGGGTGATGCATCGCCGACTCCAAATTGATCACCGGAACGCTTGCGTATTTTGCAAAAGCATTCAATACCGGGTCGGTCCGTTCGGTTTCCCAATCTTTAAGCTCGGCGAATGTCCGCACGCCTATCGCCGAAACGTATCTTTCCAGGACGTGGACAAATTCCTTCAAATGCTCGGTCTTGTCGCCGTCCATAACTGCTCCTTCGCGATGCTCCAGTGTCCACGACGTGTTGCCCGGTTCGAGTATCACGGCATTGCCGCCAAGCTCATATATCCCGACCTGCATCGAAGCCCGCGTCCGCAAACTAGGGTTGAAAAACACAAGCGCGACCGATTTTCCGGTAAGCGGTTTTGTTACGTCGCTGCCGTTCTTAAAGGTCAGAGCCGAACCGATCAAGGCATCAAGTTCAGAGCGATCAAAGCTATTAGTTGTCAGAAAATTCATAGGACTAATCTGTCATATAGGGCTTATTAGTCCCGTAAAAGTGTGGTAAACATGTCGATCTCACTATTTGTTACACAAAGCGGCGGAAGCAGCCGCAATACTTTCGAATCGCTCGACGTTCCTGTAATTATCTTATTTTCAAGCAGTTTAGCGTGGACCGGCGCACAAGGCTCGGCAAACTCCATGCCTAAAAGGCAGCCTTTTCCGCGCACTGAAACTACATTTTCAGCATCCTGAACGGCATCGCGTAGGGCCTGTTCCACAGCCCTGGCATTTTCGATCATTCCATTCTGTTCTATCGCTTCTAGCGTAGCAAGAACGGCGGCCATTGCGATCATTCCGCCGCCAAAGGTGGTACCGAGGTCATTCAATTTTATTTTTGAGGATACTCTTTCGTTTACAATACACGCCCCGACAGGAACTCCGCTGCCGAGAGATTTAGCGAGAGTGATGATGTCCGGTTCGGCTCCTCCGGCAAGATCGCTGCCAGCAAAGAACCAGTTTCCTGTACGTCCTATTCCGGTCTGTACCTCGTCAAATATCAGCACCGCTCCATTTTCATCACAAATGCGTCTTAACTCGACGAAAAATTCAGGAGACGCTTCTCTAACGCCGGACATTGACTGTATCGGCTCGATGATCACGCCTGCCGTTTCATCGTCGATGACCGCTTTTACGCTCTCGATACTGCTGAACTCGGCTTCGGCGTGATGAGGCACATTTGGCTTGCCGATCTCTCTATACTTTCCAAGAAAAGTTGCCGAAATGGAATCAGCCGTTCGTCCGTGAAATCCTCCGGAAAAAGAAACTATCTTTTCGCGGCCCGTCACCATGCGAGCCATACGCATAGCGTTCTCATTTGCCTCAGTTCCTGAATTGCAAAAGAAAGCTTGCGTTAGTGAGGAAGGTGCGACCGATACTAATTTTTCTGCAGCCCTGCCACGAATTTCCGAGTAAACAAGATTCGAATAGAACAGCATTTTTTCTGCCTGGTCCTTTATCGCCTTTACAACATGCGGATGCGAGTGCCCGGTTGCACAGACCGCATGACCGCCATAGAGATCGAGATATTTTTCACCATCACTTGTCCAAACCCATGAGCCTTCGCCGCGTTCTACGGCGATCTCCATTTTTATATAAGTCGCGAGCTGAAAATTATCTTCCAGTGTTTTTATGTCAGAGAATTGCATTGTTTTCAGTTAAATTTCCCACATACCTATTCCGGCCACCCGCTGACGCAGGCGGTTCCGACAGTTACGGATTGCTTCCCGGAAAGACCAGGCCTGTTTCTTCGTCCACGCCGAACATAAGATTCATATTTTGAACTGCTTGTCCTGCGGCTCCTTTTACGAGATTATCGATCGCAGAAAAGACCACAGCATTTTTCCCGTTGGTATGAATCGCAATGTCGCAAAAGTTAGTGTTCTTGACCCAATTTATATCCGGCGAACCCTCTGAAAAGCGAACGAAGAAATCTTCAAAATAGAAATCCTTATATATTTGGGTAAGTTCATCGGAGGTCATCGCTTTCGCCAGTTCGATATAACAGGAAGCAAAAATTCCGCGAGAAACCGGCAGACTGTGAGTCATAAAGACAAATTCATTATTAAACTCACCTACATTGCGAAGATGCTGCTCTATCTCAGGCACATGCTGATGCACGAAAGGCTTATATGCATAAAATGAATTCATCCTCTGCGGATGGTGCGTATTTGCAGCGGCCTTTGCTCCGGAACCTGATGAACCTGTCTTGGCGTCAACGACAATGCGTCCATTGATAAGTCCTGCTGAAACGGCAGGAGCCAGAGCAAGAAGTGTTGCAGTAGCAAAACAGCCCGGATTTGCTATATATTGAGCATTCTTTATTGCCTCACGGTTGGTTTCGGTCAGGCCATAGACGAATTCACCTTGTATTGATCCGGCATGTTCCGCCTTATAAAATTTCTTGAATGTCTCTGCGTCGTCGATCCTAAAATCACCCGACAGATCGATCGCTTTTACATGAGAGGGAAGTCGCGGGATAAGATCTAACGCTTGTCCATGCGGAAGGCCAAAAAATGCCAGATCGACGTTCTCTAATTCTGAAAGATCCTCCGGAGCTGATTCAAATCTAAGCTCGGTCAGTCCATTCAGATTTTTGTGAACATCGGCGACTGCTTTTCCGGCATGTTCATTAGCTGTTACAAGTACGATCTCTACATACGGATGAAATAACAGGATACGAAGTAATTCACTTCCGCCGTAACCTGAACCGCCAAAAATAGCTACTTTTTTTACACTTTCGCTAGACATCAAACAACCCCCTTAATCCGCTTACCACTCTCTTTTGCGCACTCTTTTCCGTACAAGCTATAAATATCGTATCGTCACCTGCAATCGTCCCGACGACTCCATCCAGGTTTGCTGCGTCTATTTTAACGGCGAGAGCCGAAGCCAGCCCTGCTCCACATTTTACGACGACGAGATTCTCACCAGCTGTTTGAATGGACACATTACCAAAGGGCATTACCGACAAACTTTTAGGGACACGAACGTATTTCCCATTAACCTTTGTTATCTCCAATTCATCCAGGTCTCGGGAAACACTAGCCTGCGTAGCTGCAAAGCCCTGACGCGCCAATATCTCAACGATCTGATCCTGACTGCTTACATCTTCGGCAAAAATGATGTTGAGGATATGCTGTTGTCGTTCATTTTTTTGCAATAGTGTATTACCCTCCATTCAAATACGCATATTTCATGCATATTTGAATATTATACAGTCTAAGATTAATTGTAAAGAAGTTATAGCCGAAATGAAGGGGGAATACTTCTAAAAGATAGAAACACGTATGCGGAGATATTTTCTGGGATTCTGACGAAAATCGTAGATCAGCTTTGTCCCCTCGCTGGAGAGCTGATTTATATTTGATGCTGTCTGATTTATGTTGTTATAGAGTGTCTCGTCTGTGACAAGTTTTCCGAGCGTCCCTTTTCCGGCCTGGGCATCAGAAAGAATATTCTCTATGCGGGTTGCCGTGGAATTGAAACGTGCCAGAGTGTCACGTGCATTATCGTAAAGCTGTTCGTCCTTGAGAAATTTCCCAAGTGAACCGCTTCCACCGGCAAGATCACCGGTTATCAATTTCATGTCGTCAGCGATGGCGTTGATCTTGGCCGCGGTCGTGCGGAGATCGGTTATCGCAGCACGGGTTTCATTATAAAGAGCGTCATCTGTGACAAATTTGCCAGCCGTTCCGCGACCTTCTTTGATATCGGTTGAGATCGATTCCAGCTGTGCGACGGTCCGGTTCAGATTGTTGTAAAGTTCAGGATTGTTAATGAACTGTCCAGCGGAACCGTCGCCGCGGTTAAGCTTTTCAATGGTTGTTTGCAGCTTTACCATCGTCAGCTTGGTTTCAGCGACCGTCGCATCCAGATTTTGATAGAGCGATTCGTCATTAACGATGCGTCCTATGGTTCCGTCGCCTCTGTTTGCTTTGTTGAGTATTTCGTTCGCAGGAACCGCAAGTCTGTTTATCTGCTGAAGCAGGTCGTTTCCGGTCTTGGTAAGCTGATTTATAGAAATGGCTTCGCTTGAATCAAGAACATGATCTTCTTTTACAGGTAGGCCTTGGTCGGTTCCCGGAGAGATATTGATGATCTTATCGTTTGCCAAGATTGAAACGGCGACAAGTTGGGCGGTCGAATCGGTCCTGATCCTTTCCGAGATCGGACGTCCTCCGAGTTCCTGATCAACGACCATGGTCGCCTCGATCTTGGCGTCTTCTGCCGCTCCAGGCTCTAAAAGAGTGACCTGGCGAACCTTTCCGATGCGAACACCTGCCAACTGTACTTCCGAACCTTCGCGCAAACCGTCCGCGGCAACAAATCTCGCCTTTAATCGCAGTTTCTTTTCAAAAGGATTAAAATCGCCGGTGGAATTGAGGATCAGAAAAGCAAGCACGAGGAGGCCGAACAGAACGAAGATCCCGACCCGTAGCTGGCTGAACGTCAATTTATTCTTGGTTGTCGCCATTGTTAAAAAAGATCAAGTGCCGTGAATGAACCGCCTTATGTACGGATCCTTATTGCGTTGCAATTCCTCATCCTTACCGCTGAATATTATTTCTCCGTCACGGATCATCATAATTTCCGTGTTTATCAAACAGAGCTTCTCGCCTTCTTTTTCGTAAACAACCTGCCCTTCATCATTTACAGTTGCGTATTCTGATGACAGATAACGCAAGTTGTTCATCTCGTGCGTGACGAAGATCGAAGAAACATCCTGTAGGTCACGCAGCTTTATTGCGAGTTCACAGATCGTTCTTGCCGTTGGTGGATCAAGACCTGCGGTCGGCTCATCAAAAAGCACTATCTGAGGATCACCGACCAAAGCCCTTGCGATACCAACACGCCGCCTCATACCGCCCGAAAGCTCACTTGGCATTTTTTCTATCGCTTCCTCAAGATCGACAAAGCGCAGCATACGCTTTACTTCGATATCGACCTCATCTTCCGGGACACCCTGTTCAATAAGTCTGTAAGCTACGTTATCATACACCGGAAGCGAGTCAAACAACGCACCTTCCTGGAACACCATGCCGATCTTTTGACGAACAGACATCATGTCAGGCTCTGAATAGCCCGTTATTTCCTCTCCGTCAACTAAGATCTGACCCGCGTCCGGCTTGAGCAGACCCAGTATCATGCGGATGATCGTCGATTTTCCGCTTCCGCTTCTACCTAGAACTATCTTGGTCTGACCTTTTTTTACCGTGAAACTAACGCCATCAAGAATGACCTTGTCATCAAAGGACAGGTAAACATCGCGAAATTCGATAGCCGGACGCATCCTGTCAGGAGCATCGACCGCCTCGTCGATCTCAGCGATCAACGGTTCTACCTCGCCGATCTCATTTTCATCTAATGTGTCGTTCTCGTTTAACGAAAGCATTATTTACAAGATTATATGAACTATAAACGACCGATGTCGAGGATGTATTGCAGCAGTTTGGAAAGGAAGAAGTCAAAAATGATCACCCAAATAGATGAAATCACCACTGCATTTGTGACAGACCGTCCGACCCCGACGGTTCCACCTGAAGTGTTCAAACCCTTGTGACAGGCTATACTGCCGATGATCAGCCCGAAGAAAATAGGTTTGATAATGCCGCCTAAAAGATCCGACGTTGAAATACCCGTTCTAACCGAATATGTGTAAACGCTGGTTTCCTGGTTATACATAAACGAGGCGACAACACCGCCGCCGATCAATCCAAAAATGTCAGCTGCAACGGTCAACAGTGGTAGCATTACAACCAGTGCAACAATTCGCGGTACTACAAGCTTTCGGATAGGGTCTGTTCCAAGAGCCCGCATAGCGTCTATCTGTTGTGATACGACCATCGAACCGAGTTCAGCAGCGATCGCCGAACCTATGCGGCCGGAAACCATAAGAGCAGACAACACGGGGCCAAGCTCACGGATCAGACTGGTCGCAACAAGGCGACCGGATTCGTTCTGCATGCTGTAATACTGAAATGTCTCGAAGGTCTGTAGCAGAAGAACGGCTCCGGTGAAAAAGCCCGTGAGAAGAACAATGGGAAGGGAACCGACGCCGACATAATCCATCTGACGAATCGTCTCGCCTAGATATCGAGGCTTGCTCCAAAGACTAAGAAATGCCTGCCATAAAAGCAGGCTCACATCCTGAAGCTCGGAAAGAAATCTTAGTAAGGAATGCATCCGGCAACCAAAAGGAAACGTCGTGCTACGCAAGTATCACACTTGATAAAGGTTACAACGAACGCACATAAACACCAAATAAAGAGGCCGACAGCATCTAAGCCGTCAGCCTCTACGGGTGAAGCATATACAGATCTCTGAGAACCTATGGCTGGCGCGGCGGTTCAGGTTTTGGCATAGGCGGCCTTTCTTTATGTTGTTTGTCCTTTGCCTCGCGGTCAGCAACAAATCGTCGCCGAGCCTCGCGAAATCTGGTCAGTTGTTCAGGTGTAAGAATACGGCGTATCGCTATTTCCTCAGCAAAACGGATACGTGTCATCTCTGCCTGAGTTTCCTGTACTTCTCGCAGACGCTGTTCTACCAGAACATCATCAATAATGTCTGCATAGATCGCCACATCAAGCTGTCTGACGGCCTCACGATTTGCACGCTGTGCCTGTTGTCTAGCGTCATTCCATTCTTTCCTCACAGCACGGAACTGTTCGATCTGATCAGGGGATAATCCCAACTGGCGCACTACGCCGGGTTCCTTAGGCTTATCCGCATTGTCGGTCCGCGGTCCTGGCGGATGGTGTTGGCCAAAAGTAATGACCGTAGAGCCAAAGACTATGATCGTCGGCAGAAAAACGTTTCTAAAAATTCTGTTCTTGATAAGTCTATTAACCAGATCCATATATATGTCCTCAAAATTCATCAAACTTCATCTAAAAGATCAGCCAGCCTCAATCCGTCGTCAGACGTGTCATCCAGATCATTCAACCGATATGAGGTGCGGGTCGGAACAGCTGCTTGCGATGACGATGAACCGCGCCTTGTTTTTGTTTGCCGATTATACGTCGGACGCGGCTCAGGCGACGACGCAAAAGCTGGTTCAGAAGTTCGACTCGGCGATTCATTGGAAGTAACGTCCTCACCCGTTCTTGTCGATACAGGAACGTTCATCTGAGAACGCGACGGTGTGGAAACAGCTATTCTTTCCGCCGTATTGGTTTCTCCATTTTCCACAGCGGCGATGTCATTCGCCCTTTCAGATCCTACAAGAAAGCTGTAGCCAAGTAATGCGGCGATCACAAGCGCCGCAAATGAGCCTGCCGCCGCCATGGCAGGTCTGAAAGATAGTAATTCGCGAAGCCCGCTAAGCCAGCCGGCTTTCTGCACAGCAACAACCTGAGGACGCGGGACGCTAAAAACAGGTGTTTCCATCGGCGCAAATTCGACATTCTGCCATTCGTAAACTGCATAACGCGATGCTGATAATTCAGCGAACTCATCTATGCACGACTGACAATCGGCAAGATGGGCTTCAAAAAAAGAAAGTTCACTACCGCTCATCTCTTTATAGAGATAAGCGACTAACTCCTCTTTATTAATGCAGTCAAATTTTTCTACTCTGCTGTTCATCATTTTAGGCAACCTCGATCGGAAGTCCCTCCAGTTTTAGCCGAAGCTGTTT